>NZ_JALHBH010000102.1:0-134512 GCF_022836805.1 Pseudomonas sp. RGM 3321 | reverse complement strand
GACCTGCTTCCTCGCTGACTCTTCACTCAAAACCCTTGCAAACTATTGATCTACAAGGTTTTTTCGTTTCCGTCTGCGCCGGAAGTGGGGCGAATTATAGACAGATCACAGAGGGCGTCAACCGTTATTTTGAACTTTCGTCAGAAACCAGGGTAACGCGCCCGAAAGCCTTCTTGCCAGCCTGGCAGACGTGAGTCGCACCCAGCTTGAATACAAAGCCGCGATCCACCACCTCACCATCTATACGTACACCGCCAGACGCCAGCAGATCACGAGCAACCGCAGCGTTCTTTACCAGCCCCGCCTTATTAAGGACGGCCGAGATCGGCATATCCTCTGTAGCAGCTACAGATATCTCCGGCAGATCGTCTGGCAGCTCGCCCTCCTTCATACGGTTGCCCGCAGAACGATGCGCATTGGCGGCAGCTTCTTCGCCATGAAAACGGGCGACCAGCTCTTCAGCCAGCTTGATTTTGATATCACGCGGATTGGCACCCGCCTCGCAATCAGCCTTCAAGCCATTGATCTCTTCCATGGAGCGGAAGCTCAGCAGCTCGAAGTAGCGCCACATCAGCGAATCCGGAATCGACACCAGCTTGCTGTACATAATGCCCGGCGCTTCCTGAATGCCGACGTAGTTGCCCAGCGACTTGGACATCTTCTTCACGCCATCCAGGCCTTCCAGCAGCGGCATGGTCAGGATGCATTGCGGCTCCTGCCCATACGCACGCTGAAGCTCGCGCCCCATCAGCAGGTTGAATTTCTGATCAGTGCCACCCAGCTCGACGTCAGCCTTCAAGGCCACGGAGTCATAACCCTGCACCAGCGGGTAAAGGAATTCGTGAATGGCGATGGACTGATTGCTTTTATAGCGCTTGTCGAAATCGTCACGCTCAAGCATACGGGCGACCGTGTACTGCGAAGACAAGCGAATGAAGTCAGCCGGGCTCAGCTTGTCCATCCAGGTGGAGTTGAACGCCACCTCGGTTTTGGCCGGATCGAGAATCTTGAAAACCTGGGACTTGTAGGTTTCGGCGTAGTCGAGAACCTGCTCACGGGTGAGCGGCGGACGCGTGGCGCTTTTGCCGCTCGGGTCGCCGATCATGCCGGTGAAGTCACCGATCAGGAAGATGATCTGATGCCCCAGGTCCTGAAACTGCCGCAGCTTATTAATAAGCACGGTGTGTCCAAGGTGCAGATCGGGCGCTGTCGGGTCGAAACCAGCCTTGATACGCAGTGGCTGGCCACGCTTCAGCTTCTCGACCAGTTCGGCCTCGACCAGGAGTTCATCTGCACCGCGCTTGATCAGCGCCAGCTGTTCTTCAACCGACTTCATTTCAGCCCCCAATTCAAAGGGAACCAACCTTACAAGATCAGAGCCCAATTACAAGTTTTGCCCAGCGTTCGCCTGCGAATCAGTGACTGATACGCGGGAAGGGTTGCTTCGAGCAGGTTTTGGTTATATTTTATACAGTTATTTCATCTTCATCATGTCATTCATCTTTTCCATTTCACCTTTTTCAAAGTCAAATTACCTATGAAAGACACACCGCCTAAAGCGCCCCCGCTTTATCCGAAGAGTCACCTGCTCGCTGCAAGCGGCATTGCCGCATTGTTGAGCCTGGCTCTACTGGTTTTTCCTTCCAGCGAAGTTGAAGCCAAAAGAACGAACCTTTCCCTTGATCTGGAGATGCCGGATCAGGACGCACAAGACCAAGACGCTCCAGACGCTGCTCAAGCCACACCTGAAACCACTGAATCGCCATTTGCCCAGATCGACGATGCCGATGACCAGCCCCAAGACACCGCCACAGCACAGTCTGAAGCAGAGAAGCCGGCGCCAGCCAAAGACCCTAACCATCGGGAAGTGATCGTCAGCAAGGGCGATACGCTTTCGACTCTGTTCGAAAAAGTCGGGCTGCCAGCCGCTACCGTTCATGAAGTACTGGCCAGCGACAAGCAGGCCAAACAGTTCACCAAGCTGCAGAACGGGCAAGCCCTGCAGTTCGAGCTATCGCCGGACGGCCAGCTCAAGCAACTGCATACCAAACTCAGCGAACTTGAAACCATCAGCCTGTCGAAATCGGCTTCCGGCTTCGTTTTCAATCGCGAGATCAGCAAGCCCAATGTGCGCAATGCGTATGTTCATGGGGTGATCAACAGCTCACTTTCGCAGTCCGCACAGCGAGCCGGCATGACTCATAGCATGACGATGGACATGGCCAACATCTTCGGCTACGACATCGACTTCGCGCAGGACATCCGCAAGGGTGACGAATTTGACGTGGTGTATGAACAGAGACTGGTCAACGGCAAAAGCGTCGGCACAGGCAATATCCTGTCCGCTCGCTTCACCAACCGTGGCAAGACCTACACCGCCGTTCGTTACACCAACAAGCAAGGCAATACCAATTACTACACGGCCGACGGCAACAGCATGCGCAAGGCATTCATCCGCACCCCGGTAGACTTTGCCCGCATCAGCTCCATGTTCTCGATGGGTCGCAAACACCCGATCCTCAACAAGATCCGCGCGCACAAGGGCGTCGACTATGCGGCGCCACGCGGTACGCCAATCAAGGCAACCGGCGATGGCAAGGTTCTGCTCGCTGGCCGTCGCGGCGGTTATGGCAATACCGTCATCATCCAGCACGGCGATACCTACCGCACGCTGTACGGTCACATGCAAGGCTTTGCCAAAGGCATACAAACCGGCGGAACCGTTAAGCAAGGTCAGGTAATCGGCTATATTGGAACTACCGGCTTGTCTACTGGCCCGCACTTGCACTATGAATTTCAGGTCAATGGCGTTCACGTAGACCCGCTGGGCCAGAAGCTTCCGATGGCGGATCCGATCGCCAAATCCGAAAAACAGCGGTTCATGCAGCAAAGCCAGCCGTTAATGGCGCGCATGGATCAGGAAAAGGCCACCACGCTGGCCTCGAATAAAAGGTAATCCATGGACTTCTTCTATATAGGTGTGATGTCCGGCAGCAGTCTCGATGGGATTGATATCGCCCTTTTGAAGCAGGATGACCGATCAAGGCTTCTGGCTACTCACTACATCCCGATGCCGGAAGATCTGCATGCCGAACTGCTGGGGCTTTGCTCCAGTGGTGTCGATGAGCTTGCACGCGCAGCAATCGCCGAGCAGAAGTGGTGCAGGCTGGTCGCACAGGGCGTGCAGAGCTTGCTGAAAGCTCAAAACATGGTGCCCGCTCAGATTCGCGCCATTGGCAGCCACGGCCAGACTATTCGTCACGAACCCGCGCGCGGCTACAGCATTCAGATCGGCAACCCTGCGCTGCTGGCAGAGCTGACCGAAATCACCGTAGTAAGCGATTTTCGCCGTCGCGACATCGCCGCAGGTGGACAGGGCGCGCCGCTCGTGCCCGCCTTCCACGAAGCACTGTTCGACGATAACAAAGATCACCGCGCCGTATTGAACATCGGCGGCTTCAGCAATTTGAGCCTGATCGAATCCGATCGTCCGGTCGAAGGCTTCGATTGTGGGCCAGGCAACGTGCTGCTGGATGCCTGGATACAATCCCAGCGCCATGAAAGCTACGACAAGGACGGGGCATGGGCGGCGAGCGGCAAGGTCGATCCCGCGCTTCTCAAGAAACTGCTCAGCGATCAGTTCTTCCTGACCAAAGGCCCAAAAAGCACCGGTCGGGAAGTGTTCAACCTGGGTTGGGTGCACCATCATCTGTTCCAGCTGCCAACGTTGACTGCTGAAGACGTGCAAGCCACGCTGCTGGAACTGACTGCACTGACCATCACAGAGTCGCTGCAATCGGCACAAGCGATCACCAAGGAGCTTCTGGTCTGTGGCGGCGGAGCACATAACAAGGCGCTGATGAAACGCCTTGCAGAGCTATTGCCCACTACCGAGGTCAGCAGTACCGAGAAGTTCGGCGTGGACCCCGACTGGGTTGAGGCGATGGCGTTTGCCTGGCTGGCTCATTGCTGCCTAGAAGGCGTACCGGCCAACCGCCCAACGGTGACCGGCGCCAAAGGCAGACGTGTTCTGGGCGCGATCTATCCCGCCTGACGCCATGCCGCAATGCAAAACGCCGCTCAATGAGCGGCGTTTTTGTTTACAGCACGCTTCGATCAGATCGAGAACGAGGAGCCACAGCCACAGGTCGTGGAAGCATTCGGGTTTTTGATCACGAATCGCGAGCCCTCAAGCCCTTCCTGATAATCGACTTCTGCGCCAGCCAGGTACTGGAAGCTCATCGGATCGACAACCAGACTTACGCCCTCGCGCTCGACGATAGTGTCATCGTCGGCCACGTCTTCATCAAACGTAAAGCCATACTGAAAACCTGAGCAGCCGCCACCTGTAACGAATACACGCAGTTTCAGACGATCATTGCCCTCTTCGTCGACCAGGGTTTTCACCTTGTGCGCTGCATTCGGAGTGAACTCCAAAGCGGTAGGCGTGAAGGATTCGACACTCATGTCAGATATCTCCCGGCGTTAGCCGTCGTAATGCGTAATGACGGCATTATCCGCTTCTCCTAGAAAATCGGTCAACTATTTGCTGGGCGAAGGCAATGCTTACGGCATCATGCCCGCGTGAGACAAACCGGCGCGCTCATCAAGACCGAACAGGATGTTCATGTTCTGCACCGCCTGACCTGACGCACCTTTAACCAGATTGTCGATAACCGACAGCACGACAACCAGATCGCCGCCCTGCGGACGGTGCACCGCGATGCGGCAAACGTTGGCTCCGCGCACGCTGCGGGTCTCGGGATGGCTGCCTGCGGGCATCACGTCCACAAAAGGCTCGTCGGCGTAGCGCTTCTCGAACAGCGCTTGCAGGTCCACCGAACGATCAGTGACCGTCGCATAGAGCGTGGAGTGAATACCACGAATCATCGGCACCAGATGCGGAACAAACGTCAGGCCGATATCACCGCCCGCAGCGCGACGCAGGCCTTGGGTGATTTCAGGCAGATGACGATGGCCTTTTACGGCATAGGCCTTGAAGCTTTCATTGGCTTCCGAATACAGAGAACCAATGCTCAGACCACGCCCGGCACCGCTCACGCCAGATTTGCAGTCGGCAATAAGGCGAGTGTTATCGGCAATCCCCGCCTCAAGCAACGGCAGAAAACCCAATTGGGTAGCAGTCGGATAGCAACCCGGCACGGCGATGAGCCGCGCATTCTTGATCTGCTCGCGATTGACTTCCGGCAACCCGTAAACCGCATCCTGCAGCAGCTGCGGAGCACCGTGCGGCTGGCCGTACCACTTGGCCCACTCGACCGGGTCCTGCAAACGGAAGTCGGCAGACAGGTCGATCACCTTGGTGCCTGCCGCAAGCAGTTCACCGGCCAGCGCATGAGCGACACCATGAGGCGTGGCGAAGAACACCACATCACAGGCACCCAGGGTTTTCACGTCAGGTACGCTGAAAGCCAGGCCGTCGTAGTGACCTCGCAGGTTCGGGTACATATCGGCGACTGGCATGCCGGCCTCCGAGCGCGAGGTAATGACCACTACTTCTGCCTGCGGATGCTGTGCCAACAGACGCAGCAGCTCGACCCCGGTGTAACCCGTGCCGCCGACGATACCGACCTTGACCATAACCTGCCCTCAACGAAACAACTGGAAAGCGGTCGATAATAGGAGCCTATCGCCTCTGCGACAACCGACAACGTGACGTACGGACGCACAAGACACTACTATTCGGCCACCGTGAACCTGGGAATAATCAAAAATGCTCTATCTATGGATCAAAGCGCTGCATGTCATTTCAATGGTCTGCTGGTTTGCAGCCCTGTTCTATCTGCCAAGACTGTTCGTCTATCACTCGATGAGTGAGGACACGGTCAGCCGTGAGCGCTTCATGGTGATGGAGCGCAAACTCTACCGCGGCATCATGACACCGGCGATGATCGCAACGCTGGTCTTCGGCGGCTGGCTGATCAGCTTCGATGCCAGCGGCTATTTCAGTCAGGGCTGGATGCACGCGAAGCTGACACTGGTGTTCCTGCTGATCGGCTATCACCATGTCTGTGGCGCACAGGTCAAACGCTTTGCCCGCGGAGAAAATGGCCGCAGCCATGTGTTCTATCGCTGGTTCAACGAGATTCCTGTGCTGATCCTGATCGCTATCGTCATTCTGGTCATCGTCAAACCCTTCTGACCGGAAAGCATTTGGCCTCTTCAGTAACACAGCAGCGCGCTCGGCTTTACGCAATGAGTAACGCAAGCGCCCGGTACTGTCCCCAACCACAAGACAAGGAAGCCCTGTATGGCCAATTCCCTCTTCAAGATTGTATTTGAAGGACAGGTGCGTGAAGGCGTCGAGCTTGATACCGCGAAGGCCAACCTTGCGGGGTTGTTCAAAAGCGAAGCTCGCGCAGTGCAGAAGTTGTTCAACGGCCAACCCGTTGCCCTCAAGCGCGGGCTGACCCACACGGATGCAGAGCGCTACCTGAAGGCACTTAACGACGCAGGCGTCGAAGCACGCATCGAACCGGACAGCGACATCAGCCTGAGCCTCGATGAAATAGCCAGCCCGCCGCCACAAAACCCCGCGCATCTGGAAATATCGCCCTACGCGCCGCCCAAAGCACAGGCAGGCGGTGAGCAGCCGGAGCATTCGACTCTAAAAGTCCTGAGCATAAACGGGCGCATCGGGCGTTTGCGCTATCTGGCCTGGAGCCTGGTATTGAGCGCAGCGGCACTGGCGCTGGTTGCCGTGTGCCTGCTGACGATGAACGAGTCATTGGTCGCTGGCGGGTTGCTGAGCGCAGTGGTGCTCGTGGTGTTTGCAGTCATCGGTGCACAGATCGGTATACAACGGCTGCACGACCTGGGCTGGTCGGGCTGGCTTTTACTGCTGACGATGGTGCCCTTCATAGGCAGCGTCTTCCCGTTCCTCATGGTCCTGCTGCCGGGGACAAAAGGCCCCAATCAGTTCGGCCCACCGCCACCGCCGAACTCGAAAGGCGTAAAGGCGCTGGCCGTTCTGTGGTTGTTGCTGCTACCGATTATTCTGATCGGCCTCACTGCCGGAGGCGCAGGCATGCTGCGCGACGAGCTGGAACTGCAGACCGACGAGTACGAGCAATCCCTCCCGTACGACGATGAACAAGACCAGGACAGTGCCTTGATCGTGCCGGTGGATGTCAACAAAGAGCTCAAAGAAACACTGTGACACGTAATAAACTGCTCACGGTTCGGCAGACTGCCGGGCGCAATATGCTCAATGGAGAAATGCATGACCCGTTACGCCCTGATCACCGGCGCGTCCAGCGGCATAGGCCTGGCGATGGCCGAAGCGCTGGCACGCCGTGGTCGCAGCCTGATTCTGGTCGCCCGCCAACGCGACCTGCTGGAAACAATTGCACTGGAATTGACTCAGCGTTTTGGCGTGGAAGTGCTGTTTCGTGCATGCGACCTGGGCGAACCGCTGCGACTCTCGGGCTTCCTGCTGGAACTGGAAGACGGCGCGCATCAGATTGATCTGCTGGTCAATGCAGCGGGCATCGGCACGTGCGGACCTTTTCTGGCGCAGGACTGGAGCGCCGAGCAGGACCTGATCGACCTGAACATCCTCGCACTGACGCGCCTGTGCCATACCGTCGGCAACCTCATGGCCATTCAAGGTGGTGGCCAGATACTCAATGTCGCCTCGGTGGCGGCTTTCCAGCCAGGGCCGTGGATGAGTACCTACTACGCGAGCAAAGCATATGTGCTGCATTTTTCCGAGGGGCTGCGCGAGGAAGTGAAGAAGGCCGGGGTGAAGGTCTCGGTGTTGTGCCCTGGCCCGACCCGAACGGCTTTTTTCCGCACCGCGCAATTGCAGGTCAATGTCGACAACCTGATGAGCCCCGAAGAAGTCGCCCTGTATACCGTTCGCGCACTGGCAAAGGACCGTGCAGTGATCATCCCCGGCTTCAGCACCCGCCTATGGACGTTCAGTCCGCGCCTGGTCTCGCGCTGGCTGGCTCGCCAGATCAGCGGCTACATCAACAGGAAGTACTGCCCACGCTGACAGACAAACGACTGGGCGAGCGGCGTCTCGCTCAGTACACTCAGGCGCACTGCTGCACAGCGATACCCTGCGACGACCATCAACCGACAAGGAGCAAACGGCTGTGGAAACTTTGTTTACCAAGATCATCAATCGGGAAATTCCGGCGAAGATCATCTACGAAGATGACCAGGTACTGGCTTTTCACGACATCGCCCCACAGGCACCCGTGCATTTTCTGGTTATCCCGAAAAAGCCCATTCGGACCCTGAACGATCTGACCGAAGAAGACAAAGGGCTGGCGGGGCATATCCTGTTCACGGCGCAGCGTCTGGCCCTTGAACTGGGTTGTGAAGAAGGCTTCCGCGTGGTCATGAACTGCAATGATCTGGGCGGACAGACCGTTTATCACATTCACATGCATGTACTCGGTCAGCGTCAGATGAACTGGCCGCCGGGCTGATCCAGCATTTTCGGGCTTTGCAGCCGGTCAGCGGCCCTTATGTTCGCTGGCCGGTCGACACAAGCCCTGCTGCCTGCGGCCGATTCGGGTAAACTGCCCGCATGATCTTCCGGAGGTGCCCATGGCTACCGAACGTCACTATTCCCCCCTAGACCGTCTGCTACTGCAAGCCGATAGCGCAATGCGCACATTGCTTCCGTTGAGCGCACATCCGCAGCGCCCCTCCCCTGCGGTCGTCCAGCCCGATCACAAGATGAGCGACGTCGACACTCGCCACGTTGCAGGCCTGATGCGCATCAACCATACCGGTGAAGTCTGCGCTCAGGCGCTGTACCAGGGACAGGCGCTGACAGCGAAGCTGCCCAAGGTGCGCAAGGCCATGGAGCATGCGGCTGAAGAGGAAATCGATCACCTGGTGTGGTGTGAACAGCGCATTCATCAGCTTGGCAGCCATACCAGCGTGCTGAACCCGCTGTTCTACGGCCTGTCCTTCGGGATCGGCGCGGTAGCCGGCGTTATCAGCGACCGGGTCAGCCTGGGTTTCGTCGCGGCGACAGAGGATCAGGTCTGCAAGCACCTGAGTGAACACCTTGAGCAATTGCCTACCGAGGACGGAAAGTCGCGGGCCATTCTGGAACAGATGCTCAGTGATGAAGAACACCATGCCGAGTCAGCGCTGGAAGCAGGCGGCTTTCGTTTCCCGGCACCGGTCAAGTTCGGCATGAGCGTACTGGCCAAGGTCATGACCAAGTCTACTTATCGCATCTGACGACGCATCCGGACGGATAAGAACGAATAAAAAAGGCGCCTGCAACAGGCGCCTTTTAATTACCCGAAGTACAGGCTTATACCGCTACGTTACGGCCGTAGAAGATTTCCAGCATTTCGTGTTTGACCTTGGCGGTCACTTGCTCGCGCTGCTCGGCAGACAAGTTGCTGGTCGCGTCGCCGAAAAGGTAGTTATCCAGTTCGAACTGCTTGAGCAGCATCTTGGTGTGGAACAGGTTTTCCTGATACACGTTCACGTCGGTCATCTGGTAACCGTTGCGCGTGTCTTCGGACAGGTAATTCTGGATCGAATTGATTTCATGATCGATGAAGTGCTTCTTGCCTTCCACGTCACGGGTAAAGCCACGCACGCGATAATCGACGGTCACGATATCCGACTCGAACTTGTGAATCAGGTAATTCAACGCCTTGAGCGGTGAAATAACGCCACAGGTCGACACATCGATATCCACGCGGAACGTGGCGATGCCATCTACCGGGTGAATTTCCGGGTAGGTATGAACCGTGATGTGGCTCTTGTCCAGGTGCGCCAGGATGGTTTCCGGCAGTGGACCTGGCGACTCTTCGATCTGGCTTTCGGTAGGCGTCACCGGCTGCTCGGAGATCAGAATGGTCACACTGGCACCTTGTGGATCGTAATCCTGACGCGCAATGTTCAGGATGTTGGCACCAATGATATCGACAACATCAGTCAGAATCCGCGTCAGGCGTTCTGCGTCGTACACACTGTTGATGTATTCGACATACGCCTGCTGGTCCTGCGGGGTTTCCGCATAGCAGATGTCATAAATGTTGAAGCTCAAGGTCTTTGTCAGGTTATTGAACCCGTGGAGCTTGAGTTTGCTTTTCACCGTTAAAAACTCTCTATATGGGTGCGGCGCCAGCCGCGTGATCAAGCATGCCCGTCAGTTGAGTCCGGCTCATCTGCGTAGGACGGTTAACACCTCTTCGCGTTGGCGATTTTGGTTGTCTGTTCGGGCCTGCAGCAGAAAACCAGTACATGCTGCACCCTGAAAAAGTGGCGCATTATGCAGACGTCCGAAGCCGTCTGCCAGAGTGTGCGCCGTTTTTATGATCGTTGGATGTCTGGCGCTCAGGTCAACTCGACAATTTCATAATCGTGAGTGATCTTCACACCCGCGTTTCCGAGCATTATAGAGGCAGAGCAATACTTCTCCGCCGACAGCTCGATAGCCCGTTTGACCTGAGCTTCTTTCAGACCGCGACCCTTGACGACGAAGTGCAGGTGAATTTTGGTGAACACTTTCGGATCTTCATCCGCGCGCTCGGCTTCAAGAAATGCCTCGCAGCTTTCCACTGGCTGGCGCGACTTCTTCAGGATGCTCACCACGTCAAAGTTGCTGCAGCCGCCCAGGCCGATCAACACCATTTCCATCGGGCGTACACCCAGGTTGCGGCCACCGCTTTCAGGCGGGCCGTCCATCACTACAACATGCCCGCTGCCGGATTCGCCGAGGAACATGGCTTCGCCAGCCCATTGAATGCGTGCCTTCATCGCCAGGACTCCACTGTAAAAAAGGGGTCGCCAGCTTAGCACAGCGCCAAACCCTGCCTGGACGCATTGAAACAATGCTTTTTGTAGGAAACGCGTAGGAATATTCGCAAATAGCTTCCTACACGTCTGGAAAAGCTGCTGAGAATGCAGGCGCAGCCGATACCTACAGGTATGCCATTTGGCCATACATCTTATTTTCGGAAGTCACGCATGGTCGCAATAACATTTACGCCCAAAGCAAACAGTCTCGACAAGCTGCTGCCCCATGCAGAACGCCGCCGCTGCCCCGCCAAACGCAACATCATCAATGCGGGTGATCGCTCTGAGTCGCTGTTTCTGATCCTGAAGGGCTCAGTCACGGTTTTGATCGAAGATGACGAAAGACGCGAGATGATCGTCGCCTATCTCAATAGCGGGGATTTCTTTGGTGAACTGGGTCTGTTCGAGCAGCCGGGGCGCGAATCCGTGCGCAGCGCATGGGTGCGGGCCAAGACCGAATGCGAAGTGGCCGAGATTTCATACGGTGCCTTCCGCGAGCTGACCCGCCAGGAACCGGAAATTCTTTACGCGTTGGGCAGTCAGATGGCCGAGCGCTTGCGCAACACTACACGCAAGGTAGGTGATCTGGCGTTTCTCGATGTCACCGGGCGGGTAGCTCGAACGTTGCTTGAGCTGTGCAAGCAGCCAGATGCAATGACCCACCCGGACGGGATGCAGATCAAGATTACCCGCCAGGAGATCGGGCGCATCGTAGGCTGTTCAAGAGAAATGGTCGGGCGCGTGCTCAAGGCCCTGGAAGAACAGAGCCTGGTCAACGTCAAGGGAAAAACGATGGTGGTGTACGGTACGCGCTGAATCTCTGCCAGTCAGAGTTCAGCGAGCAGCTGCCGATAGGCCTGCGCCAGGCGCGGCAGAACGTCGACATCCGGAAACACTTCGTGCAAGGCGATGTGGCTTTCGGCCCGAATACGTGGCTCAAGCTCACAAAGCTCGTTGAAGCGGTTGACCGCTCCCGCCATCTGTACACGTTCATCATCCAGCAGCAATGCGCCGTGGGCCAACACCACAGGACGCGTTCCGCCCAGACTCTGCCGCCAGCGCTGGGCAGTTCCGACCATCTTGCGACCATCGAGGTTGACGTTGAAACGGCCGTCGCAGAACGCACCCGCCACTTCGCCCAATGAAGCCTGGCCGCCCAACTCGATCAACAGGTCGAGCAGCGGCTGACACAAGCGCAGGTAAGCGGTTTCTATGCGGTCACGATCAACATCAGCAGCGGGCTGTGCATAGATCAGCGCGATATTCACGGTGGCAGAGGATTGTGGCACCGGCTCACCACCGGTTTCACGCAACAACACGGGCCATCCATTGTCAGCCAGGGTCTCGCTGGCCTCGACAAAACCCGGCAACCGGCTCATGCGCCGCGGCATGACCAGCGCCCGGTCAGTGGGTCGCCAGAACAGCAACCCATAATCGGCAGCGCCGGAACACACAGCCGCCAGAAGGTCCTGCTCGGCCTGCAAGCCTTGTTCGACGCAGATGTCGATGATCGAGTCTTGCATGCCGGACCTCTGCGTGGTGTTCAGTTCAGTCAGTCGATGGACGGGCCGCTCGCCGCAAGCTTGCGCTCCGGAAAGAACAGCCGCTGCAACTCGGCGCCAGGGTGTTCGGCGCGCATAAAAGCCTCGCCGACCAGGAACGAATAGACATCGCTGATTTCCATCAGCTCGACATCCGCACGATTGAGAATGCCGCTTTCGGTAACGACCAGGCGATCACGCGGGATGCGCGGGAGCAAGTCCAGCGTGGTTTCCAGGCTCACCTCAAAGGTATGAAGGTTGCGGTTGTTGATGCCCACCAGCGGTGTATCGAGCGTTTTGAGTGCGCGCTCCAGTTCGTCGCCGTCGTGCACCTCGACCAGTACATCCAGCTTCAGGCCCTTGGCAACGGCAGCCAGTTCAGCCATTTGCACGTCATCCAGTGCCGACACGATCAGCAGAATGCAGTCAGCGCCCAAGGCACGCGCTTCGACCACCTGATAAGGATCGATCATGAAATCCTTGCGGATCACCGGCAAATTGCACGCCGCACGCGCTTCCCGCAGATAAGCATCGGAACCCTGAAAGAAATCGACATCAGTGAGCACTGAAAGACAGGTGGCGCCTCCCGCCTGATAACTTCTGGCGATCTCGCCAGGCAGGAAGTTTTCCCGGATAACGCCTTTGCTGGGCGACGCCTTCTTGATTTCGGCGATAACGGCGGGCTGCTTTGCCTTGGCCTGAGTGATCAGCGCGTTGGCAAAGCCACGTGGCGCATCGGCCCTGGCGGCCTGTTGCTCAAGTTCGGCAAGGCTGACAACCGCCCGACGGGCCGCGATTTCCTCGGCCTTTCGGGCAAGAATCTTTTCCAGTACGGTTGGCACGCTCATGCTTCGTTCTCCTGTTTGAATACTGCCGTGAAGGCACCCAACTCTTCCAGCTTTTCCCGCGCAAGGCCGGTGTGCAGGGCATCGTGTGCCAAGGCCACACCCTCTTTCAGGCTGGTCGCATGATCGGCAGCATAGAGCGCAGCACCGGCATTGAGCACGATCATTTCCGCGGCTTTCTGACCGTTCTCGGTCTTGCGTCGCCCCAGCGCATCGCGAATCAGTTCCAGCGAAACTGCCGGACTTTCCACGGCCAGGCCATACAAGCTCTGGCTTTTGATGCCGAGGTCTTCGGGCTGTACCCAGTATTCAGTCACTTCGCCATTTTTCAGCTCGGCAACGAAGGTCGGCGCGGCCAGACTGAACTCGTCCAGGCCGTCCTGCGAGTGCACTACCAGCACGTGCTTGCTGCCCAACCGCAGCAGCACTTCGGCCAGCGGCCGGCACAACGCCTGATTGAACACGCCGACGATCTGGTGGCGAACACCAGCCGGATTGGTCAGCGGGCCAAGCATGTTGAACAGTGTGCGCAGCCCCAGCTCACGGCGCGGCCCGGCTGCATGCTTCATGGCAGAGTGATGAGACTGGGCGAACATGAAACCGATGCCGACGCTGTCGATGCAGCGCGCCACCTGCACAGGCGTGAGGTTCAGATAAACCCCGGCGGCTTCCAGCAGGTCGGCGCTGCCGCTCTTGCCCGACACTGCGCGGTTGCCGTGTTTGGCCACCGTGCAGCCAGCAGCAGCTATGACAAAAGCCGACGCCGTGGACACGTTGAAAATATTTGCGCCGTCACCGCCAGTGCCAACGATGTCTACAACGCCATCCAGCGTTTTCAGCTCGACACTGCTGGCCAGCTCGCGCATGACCGAAACAGCACCGACGATTTCATCGATGGTTTCACTCTTCATGCGCATGCCCATCAGAAACGCACCGATCTGCGCTTCGGTGCATTGGCCGGTCATGATCTCGCGCATGACGTCGCGCATCTCGTCAGTGGTCAGGTCCAGCTGGTTGACCACGCGGTTCAGCGCGCTTTTGATATTCATGGGGGTAGTCATAAAAAATCCTTAGCCCTGACGATGGCCGCCGCTCTGCTTGAGAAAGTTGGCGAACAGCTCGTGGCCCTGCTCGGTCAGAATCGACTCGGGGTGGAACTGTACCCCTTCCACGTTCAACGTTTTGTGACGCAGGCCCATTATCTCGTCAACCGAGCCGTCTTCCAGCGCAGTCCAGGCGGTCACTTCCAGGCACTCGGGCAAGGTATCGCTTTTTACCACCAGCGAGTGGTAGCGGGTTACCACCAGTGGATGATTAAGGCCTTCGAACACGCCGCCGTCCTGATGCACCACCGGGCTGGTCTTGCCGTGCATCACCTGACGCGCACGCACCACGTCGCCACCAAAGGCCTGCCCGATGGACTGATGTCCGAGGCACACACCCAGAATCGGCAGTTTGCCCGCGAAGTGCTTGATCACATCCAGCGAGACGCCGGCTTCATTGGGCGTGCACGGGCCAGGCGAAACGACGATGTGCTCCGGGTTCAGGGCTTCGATCTGCTCAATGGTCAGTTCGTCGTTACGAATGACTTTGACATCGGCCCCCAGCTCACTGAGGTACTGCACGACGTTGTAGGTAAACGAATCGTAGTTATCGATCATCAGCAACATTTTGCTATCAACCTTTTGATTTACTGACTTGATTCAGGCCTTCCGGATTCCACTTCGCCCATGCGTCCCCTCTTCAGCCACAACGCTGGGGGTGACAGAGGCAAAGGCATCACAAATCGAAGGCGTACAGGTACGGGTCCGGCAGGGCCGGCAAGGAAATAGTCAGGCGCGCCAACGCCAACGGGCGTGGGCCTTGATAACGCGCATCAAGAGTTTGCTGACAGTCGTCACGGAAGGGGTCTCATCGGTACGTTTCTGGACATTAGCGTACCGAACCGACCGGTGCAATATGAATGTACCGGGCAAGACCGATTGAAAAGCCTGCAAAGGCTGAAAAGAGGGCCGCACCTCCTTACGGAGGCGGGTTTCAGGCAGGGGCACGATGGCCAAAGGTGGGGTGCCAGAGGGAACATCAGTGCGCAATCTCGCGCACATAGGCCTGGCAGGCCTTCAAAGCGATCAATCCCTGATCGCCGTAGTCGGTGATGGCGACAATTCGTCCAGCAGCTGCTGGGTCAAGTTCGCCTCGTGGGCCTCCATGAACCACGCCGCCGGAACCGGAGGCGGTTGGCATTCCATCGCCAGCGGTGGGGCTGGCAAGGAGGACTGACAGCCGCAGATCAGCGGTAGCCAGACGATCACGCAAGCGAGCCTGAGAAGTCTGTGCATCGCTCAATTCCTTATGAATGGTTGTATCGTTATCTTGCAGACGGAGTTCCAGCTCCCGCCTTCGCGCTTGCTCAGCGTTCTGCCAGTCGACGAGCGCCAGCGCCGCCTGTTCGCGCTCTTGCTGCCACGTCAGCTGTTGCGCGGACAGTTGCAGGCCATAGCGGGCCGCCTGCCATTTCCAGGCGGCCCATGTACCCAGCCCTGCCCCCAGTACGAATGCGAGGATCAGGAATCGCATATCCAGCACTTTCACGGCAGCACCTCCAATGCCCGCTGGTAAAGCGCCTGCCGATCCGCCAGACCGTTGGTACCGCCGTTGATGCGGCGGGTGATCATCAGAAAATCACCCTTGTCTGCCAGCGCATTGAGGTTGGCCCGGTCCCAGAACCATGCCGCCGACATAGCCGCGTGGTCGGGTTGTTCGAGCAGTTGCGGCTGGGCAAGCAAGTCCAGCCCGAGCGCCTCCCCGCACGCCTGGTAGTTGGTCCGCCCCGTCACCTGAATCAGCCCACGGCCCCGATAAAGCTGACCGTCGCCATCTGCCTCTGGCGTATTGCCCAGACGCAGCGCCAACTGGCCCGTGTCGTACTTGGCCAGATAGCTGTCGCTACCCAGCTCGCGCACATAACGAAGCTGCCCCGATTCATGCCCGATCTGGGCGATGAACGCGGCGATACGCAGGTGAGTGTTGATGGTGTAGCGGGCCATGGCGATGTTGAGCGCAGGAACAAAAACGCCGGCTTGGGGGCCGGCGTTGGGGAGGATTTGCAGTAGTTGCTTTTCATTTATAGGCATTGGCCCTCCTAAATAGCTTGCTTATATCCCACGTAGACGGCGCTTTCTGTTGCAGCCCACTGCGGATAAAACAACGCCCCGTTGGTGCGGGGCGTTATTACTTAGGCAGTTCGTCTGCACTCACACCTGTGACCGGTGTTGGCTGTTCAATCGGCTTTACGTATACGAATGGCGACGCAGGCGGCAAGGGCCAGACGAACGATTCCGGAAAGCCTGGCTGCGCATCGAGCTGGGCGAGTTGCACCCGATAGAGCCAATACGCGTTGAGCTCGGCTTGTAGCGCAGGCATGGTTTTAAGTTGGGCTTCAATGGCACTTTGCACGGTGCCAAGCCTGCTGATCAACGAATCGATTTTCGCAGTGGCCATGGCCGAGTATCCGTTGCGCTGATTTCTAGCGTCGCCCGTGTCCACTTCGGTGATTGGCTCGAGAATCACGCCAAACTCGCCGTTAAAGGCTCGACTGAAAAGCTCTCTGGCTTGCGGTTTCAGGGAGTTGGCCGCAACAGTCACGGCCTCCTCACCCTTGGTATCTTTGGTCTTTTCAAAGACGACCAAAAGCACGATAGCTGTATGCGCTTGATCGACCCAACGAGGGTTGCGAATGCTGTTCATTAACCACGGCAGCTCGTCTTCACTCACGCCTGTAGGAGGTGCCGGCACAACCGGTGGCTCCACGTAAAAAAATGGCGTTGCTGGCGGAACGGGCCATACGAAGGAAATAGGAAAGCCCGTAAGCTGTTCGAGATTGGAGAGCTGGGCTCGGTACAGCGAATAAGCATCAAGCTCGGCTTGTAGCGCAGGCCGGGATTTGATCTGAGCGTCCGTGGCCGACCCCGATGCGATGGCGTTTTGCACGATGGTCAGTTGAAAATCCAGCTCGTTGATTTTTTTGGTCGCGCTGCCTAGGTAAACGCTGCGCTCCGAGTTGACGTTCATCAGAACCATCAGCTCGCTTGGCTCAAGAATCTCACCAAACTCACCGGCGATTGCCCGGTTGAAAAATGCTACGTATTGCGGATCCGGATGATTGGCAGAGACCGATATAGCGTCCTGACGATCCATATAGCCGGGTTCGCTAAAGATCACCCAGAGTGTCATGGAGGTGTGGGCTTGATCGGCCCATTGAGGGTTACGAGAAACAGGGACTATGTTCATGTGAATACCTTTATGGGGTGTATTAAGAAAGCGTGTGTGTTCGTTACTAGAAAACGCTGTATGTGAACGCCTGGCTTTTCCTCCTGAAGTTACGAAGTTGCATGCAGTACCGCTGCTGCTGTTTTTTGCGTTAACAATCAGAGCCTGAATTAGCGACCACGCTATCCCTGACGGCTTCACGTTCAGAATTGATGGCGTGTGCAGCATCAACAAGATAAGCACTACAAAAAACCGCTTTCGCGGCCAGGACTATTGAGCAAGTGCATCCGACGGCAGTGACGGCCATTCGATCTGTAGAGGGTAATCCGCGCTTTGCTCGATCCGGTTCAGTTTCACGCTGTAGCGTTTCCATTCAAGCAAACTTGTCTGTTCTGCTTCAGTGGCCACGCCCAGATCCTCGGCATACTGCAAAGGAGCGATACGTGTTGTTGCCTCCTGCAAACGCTGATCGCGCGTAATCAAAGCGTTGGCGGCCAGTGCCTGTCGTTGCGCCTCTTCATCCAGAACCCAATCTACTTCACGCCAAACGTAGTACTTGCCAGGCCACTTCTTGCTGGTAAGACTTTCCGGCGGCGCACTCAGGCTGGTCCAGTCTTTTTCTGAGCCGTCTTCTATTCGATACATAGGGCCACGGTGATCCACAACCTGTCGTGGCTCACCGTCAATAATTGCCCAAGTAAAGCCCTTGTCAGGTTCGCTTAGAAAATCTGCAAAGCTGATCGCATTGCCAGGTACCTGCTCGCCCAGTCCCGGGACAACCGGGAGTTCAACAGGGCCAATCAAGGCATTTGAATCATCTATCAAGTAAGTAGGCATAACGTCCTCAGATCAGTTTGATGCGGCCGGGATAGGCCATGTTGCGACTACGGAAACGAATCCAGTTGTTCATCGGCTGCTGATCCCTCAGTACAGTTCCCGTCACCCCGTTATCTGTCGTTTCGGGGAGATACGCAGAACCCCCAGCAGGAACCAACGCCCCGGGTGGCAACAAACCGGCAGGGCCCGTGGAATTGAGACGCCCGTCAGACTGAGCATGACCGTTGCCTAGTAAGTAGGTACCGGCCTCTATGTCAGACCCGCTCCACTCTTGTGACGTTGTCCTCAGCCATGTACCGTCCTGCCAAGAGCCCCCTACACGCGACGCATCGACGCCACGAGACTCATCAAGCACCCTTAGAAACTCCCCTCGTCCCTCAGGCCCGCGAAAGGTCAGCGTTCCGTCGCCACTGGTCCATCCACCTTCCTTGCCGGTACGAGCTGCTTCGGTGTAAACCATCCCGGATTTCTGCGCATGGTCCCAGAGCCACGGCCACTCGGCGCGGTTAAGCAGCGCGCCGTTCAACGCTCCGTATCCTCCTGGGCTGAACAATGTCGTTGTTTCAAATACGGGCCGCCCCAGCGGGGTGTTGTCGTAGCGTCCTACCGGCCACCAACTCCCGGCACCATCGCTGCGCAGATGCCACCAGTCGCCAGCTCCCATCAGAACCAGAAAGGAATAACCAGCAGCATTCAGATGGGTGTGAAACCTTATTTTTTCCCCAGCAATTGCATTCACGGTCAGCCGGTTGCCACTGTTGTCTATTCTGCGAACAATGACGTCCTTTACGCCTAGTGCCGTATTTGAGGAGGGCAGTGTGAACGCACGATTGCCGCCAGTAGCATCCAGTAGCAGCAACTCCATGTGGTCGCTTGTAAAAACTGTATCGACATTGAAAGAGAACACTTTCTGAGAGTCGACTTCCTTTACCTCTGTAATTTTGCCGCGCTTGGTGATGTAGATCGCGTCAGTGTTAAAAACAAGCTCTACCCACTCCGCCGCATTGAGCTTCAAGGTATTGCTGCCGGCACCGAATAGAGAGATGACCTCAGCACCATTGGCCTTGATAGTTGCCGCTGCTGGCGATGCGTTATGAAAGGTTATCGACTTACCCACCACTACGTTCGCCTTGGGGGGCAAGGTCAGCGTGATACCACCGGCATTGATTCTGTGCCAATGCCCCGCCGCTCCGGGTAGCAGAGTTTCAGAAGCGGTGTAGCCAAACCCGGCACCTTTGTAGGCCTGCCTGACCTGCGAACCAATCTGGGTAATTGCCGTTGCCAGTTGATCGGTTCTGGTTTCGTCAGGCTGCTCACCACCCGCAGCCATCGCATTCAAAATCTCCTGCGTCACCGAATTCCCCCATGCCGCAGGGATCAGCGAGCCGGGTGTGCCGGTTGCCGGGTTTTCATCTACAAACTTGCCGCCGACCAAGCCTACGCTTGGCACACTTTTGGGATAATCCACATTGTGTTCCTCAGTTGAAATTAACGAATTCGACGCTGTGCGCCGGTGCAGCTCGACGGATCAAGCACTCGATGGCGGTGCCGGGGTTGACCCCGAATCGCTCTCCCCAATAGCTGGCCCCGAAGCGCCGTCCCAGCCGCTGGCGACCGCCGGTGTTCAGGGTCCACATGAATTGCGCGCTCCAGGTGCCGAAGTGCGCCTGGCCAAAACGCGAACGCCCCATACGGGGCGCTCGAAATTCGGTGACGGTGGCGTCGGGGTAGCCCTGGCTGACGGCAATGTCGATGTAGAACGCGGCGTTCTGCCCTCCTGTTGCCACCAGCCGCTGGCGCACTGACAAGCGTCGGTCTGCGAACAAGGGTTTGAGCCCCAGACACGGGTCTGGCAGGTTCATGACCCGCTCCCAGTCCGGCACCAGTTCACTGACGGTTGCAGGGTCCATCTCGTTGAGCAGGTCGAACGCACGGCCATCGATGCGCGCGAACTCGCGGGACAGGCCGGTAATGACCTGCTGCAATTCCGGTACGCGCTCCGGGTCCCATGCGGGCCCGGGTGGCAGCAGCGCCTGCAATTGCCCGGCGTAGTGCTCGGCAGTTCTTATGACGACCATTGAATGCCCCCAAACGTGAGCAACTGGTTAGGGCCTGCGGCTACATTTGCGACAGGCGCAATCAGCACATGATCGGTTTCGCCGGTCGCGCGGCTGATGGCCTCGGCGATGTGCGTCAGCAGCAGGGTTTCGCCCAGTCCGCCCTCACGGTTGTGCAGGTCCAGCAGTTGCGCCTCGACCGCCGCCCGCACGGCGGAGGTGTCCGGTGTGAGCCGGATGGTGTAGACCACCGGTTTCTGCACCGGCGCCAGCACATACACGTCTGCGGTGACCGGACGCAGCGGCTCGATATACGCAGCGACCGCAGCCAGCTGCTCGGCGTCAGGAATGGGATCGGCCTGGTCGTCACGCATGAAGAACACCGCCACCGTCCCCGGCCCCATGAACCGGCGCACACACCAGGCGCGCGTCACGCCCGGCACTTCCAGCGCCCAGGTCACGTAATCATCCTGATTGCCGCCATGCGGGATGATCCGGTAGGAGCGCACCACACGAGCACGCAACGACTCGATACTTTCCTGCGCGATGCCGCCGGAAAGCCCATCGCCGATGACAGTGAACGTACTGTCGATGCCTTCGACCGGTTGCACAGCGGTCATCGCCAGACCGGCATCGGCGTTACCAAGCACGCCTGCATCCACGGCTTCGACCGTGGTTGTGTTGTTGCCTGCAACTGTGGTGACGCCTTTTGTCACTCGATAGAAGCGCCCGTCACTGAATTGCAGAACCGTGTCGACATCCAGCACCGCGCCGGCAGCGGCGCTAAAGCGCACGTCGCCAGTGGCGGCCTGGGCAACCTTGCGTGGCTGCCTCAGACGCAGGATGGCTTGCCGCTCAAGGGTCTCCTCATCGGCTGTGTCCGGCAGAATCTGGTCGGCAATCCAGTCCTGATAGCCGTACAGTCCATAGGCCGCACCGCTGTGCGCGCGGGACAGTACCCGAGCATCGGACTGACGCAGCGCTTCGTCGGCGAGGTCGACCTGGGTTCGGTTGATCAGCGCCGGTAACGTAGGTGTTTCAAACGGCATAAATCACCTGCCACAGTTCAGAAGGGTTGAAGCGCACGATCTGACCGTCCGAAACGACCAGCTCGACGCCCAGGTTCAGGCGATTGCTCTGAACCTGTTCGGTAAGGATGTTGATGTTGCTGACCTGACCGTCTTCGATCAGCCAGGCAAGCGCTTCGCGCGCATAGAACTCGGCGTCGCGCTGGGTCTGCGCAGTAAGGCGGACCCTGCGCAGCAGCCATAGCCTGGAGCCGACACGGTCGTTGGCCTGCACCGGGTAGGTATCGCCCCACCAGCCAAAACGTTCGGCATCGTCGAACGGATCGTCCGCTTCGGCGCGACGCCAGGTGAACAGGCTGATGACCACCGAACGCAGTAAGGACGCCTGCAGAGAGCCTTCAATAATCATCCGGCACCTCCAGCGGGCGGTCCGCTCTGGCCGTTACCTGCCTGAACACCGCCATGCAGATGGCTGACTTGACTGATGCCCGCGGCAAGCTGGTCGCCCTGGGACACGATCTTTCCGGTCTGGGTGATCTGCGGGGTGTCGAAGTTCACCGCTACCGCTGCCTTGATGTTCAAGGTGTCGGTTTCAATGTCGATGACCTTGCCGCGCTTGAGGTGAATCTTGTCGCCCTCGTCGGTGTAGATGGCCACTTCGCCCGACTCCAGGCCCTTGAGGCGATAACGACGATCAGCCACCACCAGCAACAGACCGTGCGACCGGTCGCCACCAATAAAGGCGGCAATGCCCTCGGCGCCAGCCAGCGGATTGCTGGTGAAGCCGTAGGGTTCGAAGTGTTCCATGTCGTCCTTGACCTCTCCGGCGGTGAGGCGCATTTGCAGCGCCTGCATTTTGCTGCTGGCCCTGGCGAGCACCACCGTGCCGCGCACCAGCATGCGATTGAGTAAGCTCATGAGGTTGTTTCCTCGTCGATGGGCAGCAGCCAGGAGTAAGCGTCCTGATTGACCTGCACCTTGCTGCGCTTGTTGGGGTCACCAGGCTCGGCCTGGAAACCTTCAGGCGGACCGACCACCAGTGTGGTGATCGTGCCCTTATCGGTCAGGGAATAGGTCACGGCTGAAATCAGCATGTTCCTGCTGCTAAAACCGATGACCGGATCAATCACCCGCACCATGGTGTTGTGCCGCCAAAGCGCGCCGTTGGACTGCCGCCAGCCCTGCACCTTGTACGTGGTGAGCAGTGCCTTGCCCGCACGCTGACCACGCTCCCAATTGGCGCGACTCAGGGCAAGCGCGGGAGTAATCGGGGCGTCCTCATGCACGATCAGCACACGCAGACGTTTTTCATGCTCCGGGTCGTCATGCCTGAGGTCGATGACGTCGGCTGACACCTCTGACGCCTCTTTGCCGAATGTCTTGTCATTACCGGTCTGCTGACCAATCACCCGGTATTCGGAAAAGAGTCCGGAAAAATCCCGGGCGATGCTGGCGCTGAGTACATTCTTGCCGAGCTCAAGCGCGTCGGCGCTCTGCCCTCGACTCCCCGGCCTGGCCAGCACAACATTGCCGTACTCGTCATCGGTGGAAAAAATCCGGAACAGTGTCAACAGTCGGTCAATGGACTTGAACACGCTTTCGGCAGGCTCGATGGTGTGATCTGCCATTTTCGAGGTTTCCGGTATTTCGCTGATTACCGTCAACTTGTAGGGAGCAGCCAATGCCTCGACAATCTTCAGCACCCCAACACCTTTCCACTGGCTCGGCCTGTTGATAGCCGAGCAGTCAATGAGGTCGGCGGTTTTCGAGCGACCGGAAATCGTCAGTGTGACCTGCGTGCCGTCGTAGCTGACCGGCGCGGCAAACACCCAGCCGGTCAGGATCAGCTCGCCGCCGATACGCACTTCGCAGGCGGCACCGGGGGTGATCGGATGCGCGACTTCAGTGCCCGGCCACTGCCAGGTAATACTCACCTCAAAGCTGCGGGCCTGACGCTCGATCCCGGCAGATATTTCCACCGATTTCCAACCGGCATAGTCGTGCTTGTCTACCGTCAAGGTGACAGCGTTAGGGTCGATCATGGGTTACTCCCGAGCGATCTTCAGCGTGCCGGGCGGCACGAAACCAGGATGCGCAAGGCGGTTGCGCTGCACAATTTCCAGCGCCCGACTGGCGTCGCCGAATCGGCGATAGGCCAGCACCAGCGCAGGCAGCGGTTCGGACACCTTCATGTCCACCAGACGTACCCCAGACGCAGCCACCGCATTGAGATGCCGGACCAGGGCCTGACGCAAAGTGTTCAGCGCCAGGTAGTGTTCGGGGTCGGCTTTCAACGACGCTTCCCAGATGGCCGAACTCAGCGTGTCGCGCAGTTCGATCACGTCATCGGCAACCGGCACATCCACACGTTGCAGCGCTTGCGTCACCTGCTGATCAAGCGAGGGCACCACATTGAGCGGCGTGACCGTCGTCGCAATCGGCATGCTCGCGACGATTCTCGCCACCTTGACCAACAGCGCATCCTGTACCAGGTTGGCAGTGGCCTGAGCCGTCACACTGGTATCAAGACCGCTGCCCTGGCTGACCATATTGATACCGGACACCGCCTCTGCCTGTTGTGTGGCCTCGGAAATCACGAAGCGGTAATCGACCGTTTCAACTGAGGACACGCCGCCATTGCTGCCGGACCTTGCTGCCGTGCTGCTCGCAGCGGTGCCGTTACTGCCACTCGTGGAACCACTGCCTGAGCCGCCCCCTGTCGAGCCACCGGAACCTGACCCCACATTCGTTCCGGTACTCGCCCCGCCAATACCGCTGGTGCCGTTCGCTCTTCTGGCTCGACGACTGTCGCCATCGAAACTGGCAAAAAACGTGGTAAACAGCGTGCTGACCGTCAACGGCGCGTTGACCAGCGAATGCACCAGCGCGGTGACATCCGAATAGATCGCCATGAACGGTGTAAACTGCCGCTGAATGGTCGCGAACACACCCGACAGGGTGCTGCGTAGCGCCTGAATATTGATACGCACCGAGTCCACCGTGGCCATCACCGAACGGTAGCGCCTGAGCGCCGAGTCCAGCAGGCTCTCGGACGCGCCCAATAACTGCCGCCGGGTGTTGAGCGTGGACACCGGAAACTTGAGCGGGTTGGCCGGATAGAACTTCAGGTCCAGCCGGACAAGCCCGCCTTCGTTCAGGTTGTGTGTGACGCCGCACTCGCCGACCTGAACCTGCACGCGACCCAGCCAGGGATGTACCAGCTCGCCAGCCCCTTCCTGCTCCAGTGCCTGTAGCAGTTTGTCTCGCTGTTCGAAACAGTCGGGACCGACAATGAACCCCGTCAGCGTATGAACTTTCGACTGTTTGCCCAGCGACTCGAAATAAGGCTCGTCGCGCTGTGGAAACTCATGCAACTGCCCCTTGCGGCCTGCCGGGACGACGGCTTTTTCAATGAAAAAACCGACGCCCCGGAAAGACGCTGGCAGCAGGCTGTCACGCCATGTACTCATGATCCGGCTCCTGCGCCGAGGGTTCGATAACCGACGTTTGGCGATATCGTCAAACCCGGCTGGTTGGTTTGCACTTGCCCGGCACGCATGCCCGGCGGCGCGTTTTCAAAGCGAATGTTGAGCTCGCCTTCAAGTCGCGGACCGGCCCCGCCTGCGCCCTGCTGCAACAACAGGCTGCCGGGGGCCAGCGGGGTGGGTACGCCGAGCAATTGGCTGGTCGACGGCACGCCAGTGGCCTGATTGAGCATCTGCTGACTCATGCGAACGTTGTCGACGGCACCGGCCGCCAGAAACGCACCGCTCCCGCCGCCAGGCCCTGCGTTGCGTATCCTCTGTTCTTCAGCGAATTGATTGACCTTCTCCGTCGCCCGCTGCAGAACGGACTTATCAGTGTCGCCACCAAACCAGCTCATGATCGGGTCGATGAACGGTTTGATGTCCGCCCACAAATCCGCGAACCAGGTTTTGATCGGCTGCCATTTCTCGATAACCATGCCCAGCGGCGAAAAACTGAACATCGTTGCCAGCACGTCGGTAAACGGCTGCGCAGCGGTCTTGATGCTTTCCCACAACCCGGCGAAGTATTCGGAGATTGGCTGCCAATTGGCCACGACCATGCCCAACGGCGTCCAAGCGAACAGCGTCTGCAGGAAGTCGAAAAACGGGGTTGCCAGCGCCTTGATAACGCCCCAAAGCGCAGCAAAGAACTCGGACAGCGGCTGCCAGTTGGCTGCGATCATGCCCAGCGGCGTCCAGGCGAACACCGCCTTTAGTACGTCCCAAAGCGCCATGGCCGGCCCACGAATCGCTTCCCAGACAGCTTGAAAATAAGGTGCGACGGTCGACCAGTTGGCGATCAGAAAACCTGCCGCCAGCGCGAGGCCGCGCACGATCAGGCCCAACGGTGACATGCCCATTACCACGCTCAGCACACGCATGGCGGTCGTTGCGGTCATCACCGCGACTTGCAAGACGCCGAACGCAATCGCAGCGCCCACCACACCCTTGATCACGCCAGGGTGTTCGGCCGCCAGTGCGGCGACCTGAGAAATCATCGGCCCGATCACGGCCATTGCTTCGTTCATCGCCGGCAGAAACATACTGCCGATATTGATGCCCAGACGATCGACACGGTTGGTCATCTCTTTGATGGCCGTGGCCGTGGTCTGCGAGTTGTCGGCGAATTCCTTCTCGATAGTGCCGCTGTTCTGCACGCCCTCGCCGACCTTGGCCAGGTTGGACCTGAGCACATCCAGGTTGGCCAGCAGCGGCGTGATAGCACCCAGCGATTCCGCGCCGAACAGTTGCGTGATGACATCCGACTGCTTGCCGGGGTCAACACTGGAGACCGCCGTCAGGACCTTTTCAATGGTCCCTGACGGGTCGCTCTGCATGCCTTGGGTCAGCTGATTGACATCGAGTTGCAACGCCTCGAACGCCCCGGCTTTCGCCGCGCCACCTTCGGTCAACGACTGCATGAAACGCTTCATGCCGCTTGCGGCCACATCGGCTGGTACGTCGACGCTGGCCAGAGTCGCGCCCATTGCCGCCAGTTGCCCGGAGGCCATCCCCGCAACCGGCCCGAGCGGGCCCATTGCAGTGACCATGGTGGCGATTTTCTTTTCCAGGTTGTTGCCGCCGAGCACGTTGATCTTCTCGGACAGCGCCGCGACCTGCGGCTGGGTCATCTGGAACGATGAGCGCCACGAGGCCATCATGTCGCCCGACTCGGCTGCCGTCTGATCGAATGCGACGCCCATTTTCATGGCATCGCTGGCAAATCCGGTCAGCTCTTCGCGCGGTACATTGGCCTTGGCACCTGCGGAGACAATCGCCGCGATGCCGTTGGCGCTTTCCGGCAGTCGTTCACTGAGGTCCAGAATGTCGGAACTCATCTGCTGGAACTGCTGCGGTGTTTCAAAGCTTACCGAGCGTTTCACGCCGGCCATGCTGGTCTCGAAACCGATCGCTGCCTTTACCCCGGCAATCAAGGGCTCCGCCAAAGCGTTGTCCTTGATTGCCTTGCCAAGTTCTATGGCCCCCAGACTGGTCTCGAGGCCTTTGACGTTGTTGCGGATAGTTGCCAGCGTTGGAGACAGCTGGTCGACGCCGGTAATCAGCGTTCTGATAGTGTCTGCCATCACTCCCCCTGCAGGATCTGGTTGATGCGTTGCGCCTGCAAGATCGATTCGGTGATGACGTCCAGCTCCCTGGACATCATCAGTTCGGGATCGGTCTTCCAGAAGTACGCGAGGTCGTAAACGACGGCGATCAGTCCTTCAAGGTTGCTGATGCCGCTGCCATGAAAAAACTCGCAACCTTCCAGCTCAGCGTGTTGATGTCGCACAGATCCATCTGATTGACCGACGAGGGCGGGATGCCGGCGCAGACGGCGATGTACTTCGCTGCCACGTCCAGGTCGAGAGAAACTTCCTCGTTCTTGTCGATCCTGTACGGCAGGGCCTTGATGGCCCGCGCTTCCTGCGCCGTAGGGCGCCGGAAGGTCAGTTGCGAAAGGGTTTCGCCATGCGCTTCGATGGGGCTGGCCAGGTCGATGACTTCACTCATTGCCAGCTCCCCTGATTGCCATCGAATTTCAGTTCGATGGTGCCGTCGTCAGCCTTGCTGCTTGGCTCGTCGACCAGGTAAGCGCCTGACAGGACGTAAGTCTTGCCGTTCTTGAACTCACAGGTGATGGTCATATCCACACCGGTAGTGAGCAGCTTGAGCGGCAGATCTGCGGTATGCACGGCGGCGAATTTCAGCCAGGCGGCCTTGTCGACTTCCTTGTAGTAGCCCGGTACGACGGTATCGCGCTTGATGTTCATCAGAGGCGCTTCGCCGCCGCCGCTGATGGTCAATTGGGTGCCATCCACTTTGATGTAGCAGGTACCCGCAACTTTCTGACCCATGTTGTTTATCTCCAGAATGAAAAAACCCGCACGAGGCGGGCTTGAAAGGGTTGGTTAGGCTTATGCCGCTTCGTCGTACTGCAAGCGGAACTGGTTGAGCAGCGCGAACACGCGCAGGCCGTTGATGTAATCAGGCGGGAACATGACGTTCACGCGGCTTGGGTCATTGCCGTCACGCTCGACGATCAGGTGCTGGGCGAACGTTTCGGCGTTCTCCACATGACCTTCTTCTTCAAGACGTGCGTACTGCGCAATCAACTCGCCACGGATGGTGCTCGGCGTGATGATCGGCTGGCCGGCACCGAAGCGCGTGCCATCGTTGGCCAGCTTGTGGCGACCGTACTTGCTGGTGATGATGCCTTGCAGACGACGGATGATGAACGCCGACTGGTGCATGGTTTCGCTGTCCAGGTACGAGTTGTCGGCCTGGCCGTAAGCGTTCTTCTGATAGGTGGTGATCGAACGCTGGATGCGCACGTAACCGCCTTCGTAGTACGCAGTGGCGATGCCGTAACGCAGCAGCGACTCACGCTCGGTCAAAGCGAAACGCTGACTGGCCGGCGCCGGATCGATACCGGGCATGGTGCCGCTCTGGGTCGGACGGCTGGCGTCGGCAGAGATGAACACCGCCGTGCGCGCCGCCAGTGCAGCGGCTTGCAGCCAGACCGGTTGCGGAACACCGTTTTCGACACCCTGAAGGGTGATGTGCTGATCGTTGCGCAGTTGACCTGCAGCCACCAGCGTACCGACCGTGCCGCGCTTGGCACTGTAGACGTGACCGTACAACTGACGAGCCCAACTCCAGCGACCGGTGCTGTCATCCATCGCCGCTTTCCAGGCATCCAGCGTGGCGGTGTCGGTCCACGGCATGCACAGGAACTCGAACGGCTCGTCGCCCAGCGCAGCCAGTGCCTTGAGCTGATCAGGCGTACCCACGCCGCCAGTCATGGCCGTCACTGCGGCCGTCAAACCGGCAGGAATGACTTCGCCATTGGTTTTACCCAGACGGTTAAATTCCAGCTGGATGTCATTGCCGCTTGCCCCGCTCCATTTGCAGGAAAGGCTCAGCACACCCGCTTCAACAGCTGCGGTGATCGGCAGATCAGGCGTGGCATTGATCTTCACCGACAGTGCAGTGGCCGCCTGGGCAGCGGTTGCGCCGCTGACGACAGTGGCTTGCACTCGCACGCCGCCGACATACAGATTCAGCAGACCGGCTTCGGTCGCCGCGCCGGTGAGGGTGACTTTCGCGCTGGCTTTGACGCCTTCGGTATTGAGCAGCGGCAGGCACCAGACTTCGCCGGTGGGGTCCGCCTTACGCCAGGTTTCATACATGGCCGCCAGCATCGAGCCCTGGCCGCCAATGTTTTTCGCCATCGCTACACTGGGCACCAGCACCAGTGAACCCAGTTCGGGGCCGGAAACATCGTCGTTGACCTGTGCAACGATCAGTCGGCGCATGCTGGCCGACGCACTGTTGGCAGCCGAGTTGTCCATCTCCGCATAAAACAGCGGCACGCGAACATCGGATGGAATGTTGTTAAAGCTGATAGCCATTGTTTGGCTTCCTCTTGGTTAAGCCGTGAAGGCTTGTTGGGTGGTGGTGGATTGCTCGGTTTGAAGGGTGATGTCGCCGTCGTTCTGACGACGCTGCCACCAGGCGTTGAAGGTCACCTGCCGCCCTTCGACAGGCAGCAAATCGCCCGCCTCCGGATCCGGCACAGTGCGGCCCTCGGCCGGTACTACAGTGATGCGTTGAGTCATGGGGTTACCTCTGCTGTGAATTTCGCTTCGATACGGCCATCAGGGCCGGGGGTTTTCAGATTCGGATCTGCGGGGTCAACGCAGTCCATCTCGAGGGTGGCGCCGGTAAAGCCGGGCAAACCATCCAGATACGCTTCATGCCAGGTTTCGGCGGGCTGATCGGAGGTGTTGCGGCCCAGTTGAAACTGCGCTGCAAACCCGAAGCGATACGTCACCCGGTCGCCGCTTATCTGCACCAGCGCACCGCCTGTGTATTGCATCTCGTCGTAATCGCGATCCGGGTTCCAGCCCACCAACGCCCGCCACAGTTCAGCGCGCAGGGCGTGCAGTTGCTCACTGGCTTCCTGACCGCGCTTATCACCGCCGTCGAGCACCACCACGACATCAATCGTGTCGGTGATGTTCTGGCGAATGACGTTCTGCAAATCGTTGCCAGTGGACTGATCGCCCGTGGCAATCACGTAAGCCGACGGGTGGGCGAGCTGATCGCCGAGGGCGACGGCAGCCCAGTCGATACCGGCACTGATTCGTCCGGCAAAGCTGGGGCAGGTCGCCTGCAAATGGGCAACTATCGGGGTTATCTTCATAAGGGGTTCCGCGTGTGGTGAAGGTTGATCCGGCCTGAGGAATGCCTACTGGTTCGCTTTGCCCAGCGCCTCATCCGCCTTGTCTGCGGCGCGGTTGGCCGCATGCGCAGCCTGACTGGCGATAGACGCGGCCGTCTCGACCTTGTCTGCAGCTTGCGTTGTGGTTTCGGCCAGCCTGTCCAGACGACGATCGCGTTTGCCCAAGGCAGCGTCATAGGCGTCACGAACCTCCGCCAACTGCCGGGTATGCTCGGCGCTGGCCGACCATTGCCCGGCCTGAAAACCGAGCATCAGGCATCCGGCAATCAACAACACGGCGATCAGCCAGATCTCCAGCCGCCGCCACCAGTGGCGAGCGATGAAATCAATTGCGCATCTGTGCATCATTGGCACCTCCGAGCTTGGAACGGAGCCGGGCAATTTCGGCACTCTGCGTGGTGACCTTGTCGGTCAGTTGAACGATGTGGCTGGTAAGCGCTTCGATCTTGCCTTCCATTCGGCCAACCGCAGCGGCGAGTTCGTTGCGCTCTTTGGCAAACTGATCAGACCGCGCTTCGGCTTCCTTGCGCGCCTGGCGCTCGGAGTCGAGCAGCTCATTGAGGCGGCGCACCGTACCGATGTCCGCGTTATCCATCGCCCGGTCTGTTGCATCTCTGGAAAGAAACTTGCGCAGCCATAAGAAGCCGCCAAGCAGAATTGTGCCCGTGCCGCCCAGCCAGGTAGCTGTGCCTGGGCCTAGGTCGGTTGGGTCCATTGGTACTCCAGATACGAAAAAGCCCCGGCAGATGCCGAGGCCTAGGATAGCCGTGCGTGTCAAATCAATGTTCAACTGCACGTAAAGCAGGAACTTGAGCTCGAGAAAAGAGCACCTGAAATCAGACGCTAGCCCAAATTTTTCTTTTTTGAAAACAAGGAATAAGCACCGAGGGTCGATATCAGTGATAACAAGCAGGCAAAGACTCCACTCAGTGAATCCAAAGCGTAACCGGCGCTTACCAACGTGGCGAGACAGGTCGAGAGAAGCAGAGGTGCGAAAAGAGCGAATCGAATCACCCTCCCCATTCTGCTGACACTGGAGGTGAACCACTCTAATAATCTTCCGGCCACAGCCAGGAGAAAAGATAGGGCTCCAAATCCAACAAGCGCAACGAAGTAAATAGCCACCGGTGGCAGCCCATAGGTATCAGAAGGCTGTAGCGGATTTTCACTGCTCCCACTAATTGATAAGCCTAAAACACCTAGAGCGAGTGGAAATGATAAAAAAACAAAATTCCTGCGTAACGCAGCCATTGTCAATCCCTATGAAAAGAGGTCCGAACGACTAGAAAAACAGTTCACGCCTGCCTGTCTTTTTACAGATCAGTCAACGCTGGCTACGCCACTGCTTAAGCACTACCTGTCATGCCTTTGGCCTAGTTGCCACTAACCGTAACCGGCAACGAACCGGGAATTTCGATCGAGTACGAAGTAAACGGAACGGCACTCAACACCGAAGTAAGATTTTCACCCAGCCATCTCCGATGATTGGACGGATTGGCATCGTAGACATCATTGAAGGCGCGAATCTCGCCCGAGAATGTCCATGCTCCACTCGAGCTTTTATCAATAGTTCCCACCAGCCTGAGTGTAATGTTCCCCCAGCGTTAGCCAAGACGCGTTGGAATCCTTCGACATCATAGGCGAAGTTGACATCGAGCGAACTGGTGCCAACTGGGCGTGCGCTCTGGATAGCATTCATAACATCAGGGATACCACGGATATCGACGTTAAGCCCAACATTCTGAATAGGGAACATAAGGGGTGCGCCCAAACCAAACATGCCATGAGCCAGTGCATGAAATGGTGTCATAAGGCCCCCAGACAACACATGGTTGGCTGGCGGATACTTGATGATATGTTCGTTGATCTGCTGAGTTCTACCTATGTCAGTCGCGATTTCGTTGTAAGCCGTTCGAAGGTCGCGCCCTTCAGCCTCACGCTGATCGGCCGCTGCTAGGGTCTTTAAAGCAACCCTGGATTGAATCCCGAAGCTGTCTCGCATCGCTTGATCCTGAAACGTGGCAAGGCAGTTGGGGCTGCAATACAAATCACCCTGAAGAAGCAGCACAGTCGCTACAGGATTCTGCATACCCCGCGGAAAGCTTTGACCAGCACTAAGGTCTTGACCACGGTAGGTACCATTACCGCCCGGGCTAATTTCAGGATAGGGGGTGATGTACGTCGGAGGAAGCTCAATGGGCATTGGTTTTACCTTTTATTAGTTGATGTTCGCGGAGGATTCCGCTTTTTTGTGTAGCCTCAAAGGTGATGACTCATGGCTCGCGGCCTTCACACGACTCAGCGCTCCGCATCGGGAAGACTTGATCTGGAGCTCAGTATGGTCACCCATGCGAGCCAGCAGTTTCCAGCACTGCCCGCATCGAAAGTCTTTCAATATGTACATTGGCCTCCGTATGCCTGGCCCAATGAAAAACCCCGCCGAAGCGGGGTTTTGTTTGGGTCGCGAATGACCGGTTGTGGCTGTTTGCTGCCCTGAGGCGCAAATCGCATATCGTGGGACCTTTTTACCCCCCTCCGGAAAGGCTGGGAAGGGGCAGTTTCGGGGTGGGTCGAGTTTGACCGGAGTTCAACACGAGTTCGGCCACAGCTGTGCAATCGACCCGGATAAACGGCGTGAAACCGTGTCTTCATTCAGCCCCGTGCAGCCTTGTCGGCGACGGCGTTGTTGCTTCTGGAAGCGCTGCGCTCAGCGAGAATCTCCAGCACTTGCTGATGAAGCTTGTTGATCCAGTTGCGATAGGTGCGGTCTGCGCCTTCATTAATGCCCACCAGACGCATCTGCTCGCGCACCGGCAATGACTCGACGTAGCGCAATGTCGCCAGTTGGGCCAGTTCAGGCCCGCGGCTCTTTGCCGGGCTGCGCGATAGCTGCGCAACGGCCGCCTCGACTTCGCTGCTTATATAGTCCAGGCCGCTGCCATTCCCCACCAGCGCGCGCGAGCCGGGCGTGCGACGTGGAATGTAAGCGCCCCACTCCATGATCCCGGCCATCGGACTGCTCAGCCCGCCACCAAGACCTATACGCATGCGTTGCTCGCCCCAGTGCTGCATCACCGCTTCCACTTTTTCGATCATCGTGTCTCTCCTGTAGGACCTTTCTGAAAACTGCGCCCGGCTTCTTCCGCCAGACACAGCCAAGGCCTTACAATACATTTTGTATTTTTACGACACAACGAAGCATTACATTATGTATATTGCTCAACACCCTACAGCCTGTATGATTCGACGCATGAACAGAAAATGGTATGAAGTCGCAAGACAGGTCATGGAAACCCAGCAGATCAGCCAGGAAGAGATGGCTGAGCGGATGGGCGTGACGCCCGGCGCGGTGGGGCATTGGCTGAATGGCAAGCGTGAGCCGAAGATCGAGGTCATCAATCGATTGCTGGGTGAGCTGGGCCTGCCGATCCTGACGACCTCGATTCCGTCGAGCGAGCAGCCCGGCATGCACAATGTGGAGCCCACGGTGCAGCCATCGCGTTTCTATCGCTATCCGGTCATCAGCTGGGTTGAGGCCGGTGGCTGGAGTGAAGCCGTCGAGCCCTATCCTGCCGGCTATTCGGACACCTTCGAGATCAGCGACTACAAAGCCAAGGGCCGTGCCTTCTGGCTGGTAGTGCGAGGCGACTCGATGACTGCGCCCGCAGGCCAGAGCATTCCAGAGGGCATGCTGATTCTGGTCGATACCGGAATCGAACCCACTGCCGGGAAGCTGGTCATCGCCAAGCTGCCGGAAAGCAATGAAGCCACGTTCAAAAAACTGGTCGAAGACGCCGGGCGCTATTTTCTCAAGCCACTTAACCCCGCCTACCCCATCCTTGCAGTGACAGAAGAATGCAAGCTGATTGGCGTCATCAGACAGATGACAATGCGCCTGTGACACCCCAACGCCTCGCCCAAGCCCCGATATCCGGGGCTTTTTTATGTGCGCCGTTTCCCCCCCGGACAATCGATGATGTAGGAAACATTTGCAGCTTGCGTAGGAAACACCCCTCAATTACTGTATGCACATACAGTAAAAAGGAGTTCACGCATGCTTAATCCGTCCCTCGACCATTCGCAACACGATGCTTACCTGGCCCTGGCACAACGTATTCAGGACGCTATTGCCAGCGACAAGGCTCAGATCGAGCATCAGGTGCTCCTGATCAGAGAGCCAGGCGAGTCCGTTGCCCACTGGGAGCGCATCGTGGATCTGATCAGCGAAACCGAGGGCATCAGCGTGACCCGCAACCCGGAAAATGGTACCGCCAACGTGTCCTGGTACATCGATTCCCTGTGAAGAAAATGATACAGAACGTATTTAAAATACAAACTGTATTGTAACGATGCACTACATATCGTATTGTTTGTTTGCACCCCATCTCGCGGGTACTCACATACAAACCACAGGGAGTCATGGAATGAACGAAATACTGGATCAACTTCGCAAAGAATTCGCCACGCCGTGCCCTTCGCTGAGCGCCGTCAGAGAGCGTTATTTTTCGCATCTGTCGAATGACAGAAACCTGCTGCGCAAGATCAACGCAGGGCGCATAGACTTGAAGGTCAGCCGTACAGGCGGCAGTCGTCAGGGCCACCCCTTCGTCTATCTGCACGATCTTGCCAACTACCTGAGCGCGATCGTGACCAACAGGGCCGCCTGAGTTCAAAAAAGCACCGTAGATGAACGATTACGTTCATCAAACTTTGCAGCCATGAAAAATCTTGCTACGTTTCCGGTACAAAACAAAAACAATCAGGATCTTTTCATGACCAAGACATCGAGGCGCTGGCCCTTCGCAGCCTGCCTGTTATCGCTGGCCTGCGGCACCGCTGCTGCCGCGCCCTATTCGACCATGGTGGTGTTCGGTGACAGTCTGGCCGATGCCGGGCAGTTTCCGGATACCGCCGGGCCCAGGGGCTCCACGTTAAGGTTCACCAATCGTGTCGGCCCCACGTACCAGGACGGCAGCGGCGAAGTGTTCAATCTGAACTCATCGACACTGATTGGCAGAATGCTCGGTGTTCCCGCAGGAGATCTGGCGGCCTCCACGTCGCCGGTCAATGCTGCGCTGGGAGCACCCGATGGCAATAACTGGGCAGTCGGCGGCTATCGGACCGACCAGATTCTTGAATCGATCAACTCGCAATCCACCGTAGTCGACCCGAACACCGGCACACTGCTGCGCAGCCGGACCGGCTACCTGCCCGCCAACGGTTTTCGTGCCGACCCCAATGCCCTTTATTATCTGACCGGAGGCGGCAACGACTTCCTGCAGGGTCGTGTGGTGAGTGCCAGCAGCGCCGTGCAAGCCGCCAATCAACTGGCTGACAGCGCGCAAGCCCTGCAACAGGCCGGTGCGCGCTACATCATGGTCTGGTTGCTGCCGGATATCGGTAAAACGCCAGCCTTGAGCGGTTCGCCACTGGCTTCGGCCACCTCCGCACTCAGCGCGGGCTTCAATCAGCAACTGGTCAGCCGACTGGCACAGATCAATGCCCAGATCATTCCGCTGAATGTTCCGTTGCTGATCAATGAAGTCCTCGCTGAACCGGCACGCTTCGGGTTCGACCCTAACGAGAATCTGGTCAGTACCTGCTTCAGTGGCAATAGCTGCACAGAAAGCGCAGCCAACGGCAGGTCCAGCGCGACGCCGAATCCGAGCCGGGTATTTTTCAACGACCGCGTCCACCCGACGGAAGCCGGACAACGACTGCTGGCCGACTACGCCTATTCGCTGCTCTCTGCCCCATGGGAAATAACCCTGTTGCCGGAGATGGCCAATGGCACGCTGCGGATGCATCAGGACGAGATTCGCGCGCAGTGGCTGAGCGACTGGGGCAACTGGCAAGGCGTCGGCCAGTGGCAGAGCATCATCGCCGCGGGCGGTCAGAAAATGGACTTCGACGCGCAGGACAGCTCAGCCGATGCTGATGGAAGAGGCTACAACCTGACGATCGGCGGCAGCTACCGATTTGCCGAAAACTGGCGTACCGGCGTTGTTGCCGGGGCGTATCGCCAGAATCTTGAGGCGGGCCCCAAGGACTCGGACTACAAGCTCAACAGCTACATCGCCACCGCGTTTCTGCAGTATCAGGCCAACCATTGGTGGGGTGATCTGGCGGTTTCGGGCGGCAAGCTTGATTACGAAAATGCCGAGCGCAAGTTCGCGCTGGGGGTCAGCGAGGGTCAGGAGAAAGGCGATACCGACGGCAAAATGTGGGCGGCCAGCGGGCGAGTCGGCTTCGACATCGCGGGGGCTGCCAGCCGCTGGCATCTGTCGCCTTTTGTCAGTGCCGACTACGCGCATATCGACGTCGATGGCTACTCGGAAAAAGGTGATCGCTCTACGGCACTGACCTTCAGTGATCAGACCCGCAAGTCGCGGCGTGCAGGCGTTGGTGTGCAGGGCAAGTTCCAGGTGACACCGAGCACGCAGGTATGGGGAGAAGTTGCCCATGAAAGGGAGTTCGAGACCGATCAGCAGGACGTGACCATGGCGCTCAACAGCGTCCAGTCAGTGGGTTTCACGCTGGAAGGTTACACACCGCAACACGACCTGAATCGGGCAACGCTGGGCGTCAGTCAAAAGCTGACTCAAGACCTGACACTGCGCGGCAACTACAACTGGCGCAAGAACGACGACGTGACCCAGCAAGGGGTGAATGTTGCGTTGAGTATGAGTTTCTAGACAGGCCGCAGGAGGGAGCGTGAGGCACGATAATCTGACTATCGTGCCCATGCTCCGCGTCGCATGCCGTTCTGGACGCTCCGCGTCCTCTCCTGAGAACTGCGGCGCGACGCAAATCTGTGACGCGGAGCGTCACCCACGGCATTCCCACGCTGGAGCGTGAGGAACGATGATCCAACGATAATCTCAGCTATCGTGCGACGCTCCGCGTCGCATGCCGTTCTGGACGCTCTGCGTCCTGTCCTGAGGACTTCGGCGCGGCGCAAATCTGTGACGCGGAGCGTCACCCAAGGCATTCCCACGCTGGAGCGTGAGGAACGATAATCTGACTATCGTGCGATGCTCTACGTCTGCTTTGAGACGCAGAGCATCAAGCCAGCTCAACCCTCGGCAGGCTGCGACGCCAGGGCAACGGCGCGGAACATGGCGCGGCGCTTGTTCAGGGTTTCTTCCCATTCCAGTGCCGGAACCGAGTCGGCAACGATGCCGCCACCGGCCTGCACATGCAGCTCACCGTCCTTGATCACCGCAGTCCGAATCGCAATCGCCGTGTCCATGTTGCCGTTCCAGGCCAGGTAACCGACTGCGCCGCCATAGACGCCGCGCTTGACCGGCTCCAGCTCGTCAATGATTTCCATGGCACGAATTTTCGGCGCACCGGACAAGGTGCCAGCCGGCAGAATCGCCCGCAGTGCATCCATTGCCGTCAGCCCGCTTTTCAGTTGACCGGTGACGTTGGACACAATGTGCATCACGTTGGAATAACGCTCGATAACCATCTTCTCGGTCAGTTTGACCGTGCCAATCTCGGACACCCGACCGGTATCGTTGCGGCCAAGATCGATGAGCATCAGGTGTTCGGCGATTTCCTTGTGATCGGACAGCAGGTCTTCTTCCAGCGCAAGATCGGCCTCTTCGGTGGCACCGCGAGGGCGAGTACCGGCGATTGGACGCACGGTGATCAGGTTGTCCTCGACCCGCACCAGCACTTCCGGTGAACTGCCGACGACGTGGAAGTCGCCGAAGTTGAAGAAGTACATGTAAGGCGTCGGGTTGAAGCAGCGTAACGCCCGATACAGATCGATGGGCGCGGCCTTGAAATCGATGGACATGCGTTGCGACGGCACAACCTGCATGACGTCGCCCGCGAGGATATACTGTTTGATTGTGTCGACCGCTGCCTCGTAATCGCCCTGAGTAAAGCTGGAACGAAACACCGGGTCGGCAGCCGGAGGCCGGTCCAGGTCCAGACCGCGACGCGGAGTGATCGGCTGACGCAGCTTGTGCATCAGTTCATCAAGCTGCGCAACGCCACGTGCGTAGGCATCCTGTTGCGCTGGATCGACCAGCACGATGGCGTGCATCTTGCCCGCCAGGTTGTCGAACACCACGACCGCGTCTGACACCATCAACAGGATATCCGGCACACCCAGCGGGTCAGGATTCGGGCAGTTGGCCAGACGCTTCTCGACATAGCGCACACAGTCGTAGCCAAAGTAGCCCACCAGCCCGCCGTTGAAGCGTGGCAGCCCTGCAATGGTCGGTACGTTGTAGCGCGCCTTGAAGGTCTCGACGAAGTCCAGCGGGTCTTCGACATCCAGGCTTTCGATCTCGACGCCATCGTGGGTCACGCTGACGTGATGGCCATGAACGCGCATCACGGTGCGGCATGGCAGGCCGATGATCGAATAACGCCCCCACTTCTCGCCGCCCTGAACCGACTCCAGCAAGTAGGAGTTGGGCTGATCGGCAAGCTTGAGGTAGATCGACAACGGCGTGTCGAAGTCGGCCAGGGTTTCGCGGGCAAGCGGGATGCGGTTGTAGCCTTCAGCGGCCAAACGCAGGAATTCTTCACGGTCCATGAGCAACCTCGTGGTTTGAGGACAAAACGGTCAGGTAGGCAAACGTGCCGGCAGGCCGGCCAGGATCAGGTCAGGCGCGCCAACGCCAGCGGGCCAGGGCCTTGATGACTTTCATCCAGAGTTTGCGAGTGACCACCACGATGGATTCTCTTGGGGAGGGACGTTTGATGTCGGGCAACAGTATCTCAGCGTCCATATCCAGGCAACCGGGAATCAGCTTGCGCAGATCATCGATGACCATTGCCGGGTTTTCCTCGGCAATCGGCCGCCCATGGTTGTAGCCATAGCTCAGCGCGACACAGGCCACACCGGCCGCTTTGGCAGCCAGTACATCACTGCGTGAATCACCCACGAACAGCGCTTGCGAGGCCGGTACACCGGCCATTTTCATTACGAAAAACAGTGCGGCAGGGTCAGGCTTTTTTTGCGGCATGGTGTCGCCACCGATGATCCAGCGAAAGAAACGCCCCAGTTTCATCTCATCCAGCAGCGGCGCGACGAAGCGCTCCGGCTTGTTAGTGATGAGGGCCATTTCGACGCCCATCTTCTGCAGCCATTTCAGGGTTTCACGCACGCCGGGGTAGACCACGGTGAACTCGTGCTTCTGGGCGTAGGCGCGCATGAATATCTCCAGGCCCTGCTCAGCCAGAGCATCATCGACACCACTGTGGTCGAGGTGGTTGGCCAGTGCGCGGCGTACCAGCACCGGTGCACCATTGCCTACCCAGGCGCGGACTGACTCAAGCCCGGCTATTGGCCGACCAAGTTCAGCCAGCATGGTATCCACCGCCACTGCCAGATCAGGGACCGAATCCACCAGGGTCCCGTCCAGGTCGAACATGATCAGCTTGGGCAACTTGCCTGCAAACAGCTGCTCAAAGCCGCTCATGCGCGGGATGCTGCCAGTTCTGCACGCATTTTCTCGATCACTTCCCGGTAGTCCGGTGCGTTGAAAATGGCTGAACCGGCAACGAAGGTATCAGCACCTGCCGCTGCGATTTCACGGATGTTGTTGACGTTTACGCCACCGTCGATTTCCAGACGGATATCGCGCCCGGAGGCATCGATCAAGGCGCGAGCCTCGCGCAGCTTGTTAAGCGTACCGGGAATGAACTTCTGCCCACCGAAACCCGGGTTGACGCTCATGAGCAGGATCATATCGACCTTGTCCATCACGTATTCCAGAAGGTTCAACGGCGTGGCCGGGTTGAACACCAGACCTGCCTTGCAACCGCCTTCACGGATCAGTTGCAACGAACGGTCGATGTGCTGAGTCGCTTCCGGATGAAAAGTGATGTAGGTGGCACCGGCCTCGATGAAATCCCCGATGATGCGATCCACCGGGCTGACCATCAAATGCACATCGATCGGTGCAGTAACGCCATATTTGCGCAACGCGCTGCACACCATCGGACCAATGGTCAGGTTCGGGACGTAGTGATTGTCCATCACGTCGAAGTGGACAAAGTCGGCGCCGCTGGACAGCACGTTGTCGACTTCCTCGCCCAGACGGGCGAAGTCAGCGGAAAGAATCGATGGGGCAATAACGAAGGGCTGCATGACGCACCTGTTTGAGCAGAATCACGGTGCGCGGATTGTACGCCAAGCTTCGCCTCGAGCGGTAAGTCTCAAGCTGCACGCCAATGGATTCGACTTGGCTGGCAGCTTGAAACTTGCCGCGCCCGGTTATTGAGCCGTTCGGAGTTTTTCACTGCGCCCGCGTAACCATTCCAGCACCAGCAGCAACACTACGGAGAAGCCGATCAGCAAGGTCGCGGCGGCAGCGATGGTAGGGCTGAGGTTTTCGCGAATGCCGCTGAACATCTGCCGAGGCAAGGTCGCCTGCTCCGGTCCGGCGAGAAACAGCGTCACCACCACTTCGTCGAACGAGGTCGCGAAGGCGAACAGCGCACCGGAAATCACCCCCGGCGCAATCAATGGCAGGGTCACGCGACGGAATGCAGTCAGCGGCGATGCGCCCAGGCTGGCGGCAGCGCGTACCAGGTTGTGGTTGAAGCCCTGCAAGGTGGCCGATACGGTAATGATCACGAACGGCACGCCCAATACAGCGTGCACCAGAATCAGCGAGGTGTAGCTGTTGCCAAGGCCCAGCGGCGCGAAGAACAGGTAACTGGCGACACCGACAATCACCACCGGCACCACCATCGGCGAAATCACCAGCGCCATGACCAGCGCCTTGCCGGGAAAGTTGCCACGGGTCAGGCCGATCGCCGCCAGCGTGCCGAAGCCCATGGCCAACAACGTAGCGGCCGGGGCTACGATCATGCTGTTCTTCAGTGCGCGCATCCACTCGGCGGAGTTGAAGAAGTCCTGATACCACTGCAACGAGAACCCTTGCAGCGGATAGACCAGAAAGCTGCCTGAATTGAACGACAACGGCACGATGACCAGCACCGGTAACACGAGAAAGAGCAGCACCAGCGCACAGATGATGCGCAAGGCGTAATACCAGATGCGTTCGATCGGCGATGTGTAGGGGTTCAACATGGTGACACTCCTCAGCTCAGACGCAGGCGGCTGGCGCCGACCAGCCAGCTATAAATCAGGTACAGCACGATGGTCGCCAACAGCAGTAACCCGCCGAGCGCGGTGGCCATGCCCCAGTTGATGCTGGTGTTGGTATAGAAGGCGACGAAGTAGCTGACCATCTGGTCGTTGGGGCTGCCCAGCAAGGCCGGGGTGATGTAGTAGCCGATCGACAGAATGAACACCAACAGACAGCCTGCACCGATCCCGGCGTAGGTCTGCGGGAAGTACACGCGCCAGAAACTGGTGAACGGATGGCAGCCAAGCGAAATGGCGGCACGCATGTAAGTCGGGGATATGTTTTTCATCACGCTGTAGATCGGCAGGATCATGAACGGCAGCATGATGTGCACCATCGAAATGTATACGCCCACCCGGTTGAAGACCAGTTCCAGCGGCTTGTCAATGATGCCCATCGCCAGCAACGCGCTGTTGATCAGACCGCTCGACTGCAGCAACACAATCCAGGCAGCCACCCGCACCAGAATCGAGGTCCAGAACGGCAACAGCACCAGAATCATCAGCAGGTTGCTCTGCCGCGCAGGCAGGCTGGCCAACAGGTAAGCCAGCGGATAAGCCAGCACCAGGCAGATCGCGGTAATCACCAGGCCCATCCAGAAGGTGCGGGCGAAGATATCCAGATAGATCGCCTGATCCGGCGTTGCAGGCGCGACTTCCCCAAGGTCGTCGATACGGTGGTCTACCGCCGCCAGCAGGTAATACGGGGTGATGCTGCTGGTGTTGCGGCGTACCGCCTGCCAATAGGCCGGGTCACCCCAGCGCTCGTCCAGCGCTTCGAGCGCTTCTTTGTAGGAGGCGGGTTCAGTCTTGAACGGCAACGCGCGAGCGGTCTTGCTCAGCAGGCTGCGATAACCGGCCAGCTCCATGTTCAGACGCTTGGACAAATCGCCCAGTGTGGAATTCTTGCGTGTTTCGGCCAGGTCCAGGCTCAACGCCTTGTAGACCGACTCGGGCGGCAGCCCTTTACCATCCCATTTCTGCACTTCGACCACAGTGGTCGGCAATGCGGCGACGACTTCAGGGTTGCCGACACTCTTGTAGAGCAGCGCAGCAATCGGCACCAAAAACACTAACAGCAGGAAAATCACCAGCGGAGCGATCAATGCCTGAGCCTTCCAGCGGTTGACCCGCTCGGCGCGAGCGAGACGTTGCTTCAAGTTAGGGCTGGCGCCTTCAGTCAAGGGCACGGCGATGGCCATAGCGAACTCCGGAATCTTTCAACGAGAGGACGCTCCCTACAGCAGGGAGCGCCCGGATCTGACGTGATGCAGCCTGATTACTTGGCAGCCCAGGCAGTGAAACGCTGCTCGAGGGATTCGCCGTTATCGGTCCAGAACGCCACGTTCATCTGTACCTGATCCTTGATGTTCTCAGGCGTGGTCGGCATGTTCTGCAGGGTTTCCTTGTCCAGCAGCTTGACCGCCTGGGTGTTGGCCGGGCCGTAGGCGATATTCTGCGAGTAGGTCTTCTGCTGCTCGGGGCTCAGCATGTAGGCGATGAATTTCTTCGCTGCCTCTGCGTTTTTCGAGCCCTTCGGAATGGCCCAGGCATCGAAGTCATATACGCCGCCGGTCCATACGACCTTGAGGTTGCTTTCCTTCTGCACAGCGGCGATCCGGCCGTTGTAGGCCGAGCTCATCACCACGTCACCGGAAGCGAGGTACTGCGGCGGCTGTGCGCCTGCTTCCCACCACTGAATGTTTGGCTTGAGTTCATCGAGCTTCTTGAACGCGCGGTCCTGGCCGTCTTTGCTGGCCAGCACTTTATAGACATCTTTCGGCGCAACGCCGTCGGCCATCAGGGCGAATTCCAGGGTGTACTTGGCGCCCTTACGCAGGCCGCGCTTGCCCGGGAATTTCTTGGTGTCCCAGAAATCGGCCCAGCCGTTTGGAGCAGTGGCGACCTTGTCGGCGTTGTAGGCCAGCACGGTGGACCAGACGAAGAAACCGGCACCGCAGGTGGTGATGGCGCCTGGCACGAAGTCAGCGGCATTGCCCAGCTGTTTCGGGTCCAGCTCTTCAAACATGTCCTCATCGCAACCACGGGCCAGTTCCGGCGATTCGACTTCTACCAGGTCCCAGGAAACGCTTTTGGTGTCGACCATGGTTTTGACCTTGGCCATTTCCCCGTTGTACTCACCGGCGATGATCTTGCCGTTGCCGGCCTTTTCCCACGGCGCGTAAAACGCCTTTTCCTGAGCGGCCTTGTTGGCACCGCCGAAGGAGATGACGGTCAGGTCGGTGGCTGCCATGGCCTGCGCGGCGCACATGAGGCCCAACGTGATGGCGGTGAACTTCAAAGACTTCAACATAGGTTCTTTTCTCCACGAGCAGTGTTGGTAAGCGATTGGGATGGGCGATCAGGTCGCCTCTGTTATTGCTTTTATCGGTAGATCAATGCACTTGCTGCAAGGGGTCGAGCGCGCGGACGTGCTCGACTTGCCAGCCGATCGGCACGACATCGCCCACGCTGAGCGTCGGGTCCAGTTCAGCAATCGGCTGTTTGACGAAGAAGTCGTTCTTGCCTGCTACCTCCAGGCGCACGCGAACGTGGTCGCCCAGGTAGATGAACTCAGCCACGCGGCCGGAAAAACGGTTTGCACAATTCTCGCTGCGACCATTGAGGTTGATGCGCTCAGGGCGGATCGACAGGGTCACCGGGCCACCAGGCTGGCCGACGTTGATCGCCAGCGCATGCACTTTCTCGCCGCGCTCAAGCTCAACCACACAACGGTCGCCATCCTGACTGACCAGACGTCCGTTCAGCCGATTGTTTTCGCCAATGAAATTGGCCACAAAGGTGTTCTTCGGCTCTTCGTACAGGCTACGTGGCGGTGCGATTTGCTGGATCTCGCCCTGATGGAAGACGGCGACCCGGTCGGACATGGTCAGGGCTTCACCCTGATCGTGGGTCACGTAGACCACGGTCACACCCAGACGCTGGTGCAGGTGTTTGATCTCCATCTGCATGTGCTCGCGCAGCTGCTTGTCGAGCGCGCCGAGCGGTTCGTCCATCAACACCAGCTGCGGTTCGAACACCAGCGCACGCGCCAGCGCCACACGCTGCTGCTGGCCACCGGACAACTGCGCCGGGTAGCGATGCGCAAAGGTGTCCAGCTGGACCATGCCCAGCGCCTTTTTAACTTTCTCGCCGACATCGGTCTTGCTCATCCCACGCACCGACAGCGGGAACGCCAGGTTCTCGGCCACGGTCATGTGTGGAAACAATGCGTAGTTCTGAAACACCATGCCGATGTCGCGTTTATGCGGCGGCACATTGTTGATGGCGCGCCCACCGAGGAGGATTTCACCGGCAGTCGGGGTTTCGAAACCGGCCAGCATCATCAGGCTGGTGGTCTTGCCGGAGCCGGAAGGCCCGAGCAGGGTCAGGAACTCACCTTTGCGAATGTCCAGGTTGAGGTCTTTGACGATCAGTGCTTCGCCGTCGTAGCTCTTCTGCACACCACGAAAGCTGACCAGAACATCATTTGCTCCAGCGCTTGTATCGACGTCGCTCATTACCCACACCTTTGTTTTGTCTGCGTGGGCTCAAGCCTAGAGCAGCCTGAATGCCCCGCAAATCGGCAGCCGGGAGAGATTCGCCTAAGCAGTCTGGAAGGTCAGTTGTAGGGATTGCCCTACAGAGATGGCGCGATTGGGCATGTCGGCCAGCCTGGTCGTTCCGCACGCTCCAGCGTGGGAATGCAGTGCGTGACGCTCTGCGTCACAAAAGAGGACGCGGAGCGTCCGGAACGGCATGCCGACGCGAAGCGTCGCACGATAGTTGTGAGTAGAGCACCGACCCGACACTCAACGGGAGTGTCGTTTTCAGACTCAGAGCAGTTTGTGCTCCATCGCATATTTGACGAGATCGGCCAGTGAGTTGAGTTTCATTTTCTGCATCAGCCGCGCCTTGTGGGTGCTGATGGTCTTGCTGCTCAGTGCCAGTTGCTGAGCGATGTCGTTGACGTTGGCACCGTGGGCCAGACGCTCGAATACCGAGAACTCGCGCTCCGACAACAATGAGTGCAAAGGTCGGCTATCGGTCAGGCCCACTTCAAAGACCATGCGGTCGGCCAGGTCCGGGTCGATATAGCGCCCGCCTGCCGCCACCCGACGAATTGCCGTCAGCAGCAGCGCCGGGTCGCTGTCCTTGGTGGCATAACCTGCGGCGCCGACTTTCAGCGCACGTGCCGCCATCTGCGCTTCATTGTGCATCGACAGCACAAGAATGGCGGGCGGACTGGCCAGTGCGCGAATCCTCGGAATCGCCTCAAGACCGTTGACGCCGGGCATGGAAATATCCAGCAAAACCACTTCGCAAGTCACATGACGCAAGGTTTCGAGCAACTGCTCGCCGTTGCTGGCCTCACCGACCACTTGCAGGTCTCTGGCCAGACCAATCAACTGCTTGATCCCTTCACGCACGATGGTGTGGTCTTCGGCTACCAAAACACGAATCACTGGCTTCGCTCCTGTGCGACGGGGTCCAACGGGATGTAGGCGCGCAAGGTTGTGCCCTCACCGGCCTCGCTGTCCAGTTCCAGTCTGCCGCCGAGCATCAGCACCCGCTCGCGCATGCCGACCAGACCGAATGAAACTACCCTGCCCGACTCGGTGACAAACCCCTGCCCGTCATCGGCGATACTCATGCACATCATGCCATCCTGCAACGTCAGGCTGATCTCTACCGTGTCCGCCTGTGCATGGCGCATTACATTGGTCAGGGCTTCCTGAAGAATCCGGAACATGCCTGTGGCCCTCGCATCGCTGAGTGCGGGGAGATTCTCAGGCACCTGAACCAGACAAGGGATTTGCGTGCGCGCCTCGAAACGGCGTGCCTGCCACTCGATGGCCGACGCAATGCCAGCGTCGAGAATAGGTGGCCGCAATGCCGTGGCAACATCACGCACCAGTTGAAACAATTGAGCGATAAGGCGCTTCATGCTGTCCAGTCGCTCACCAAGGCCAGGATCCAGATCACCATAGGCCAGCTCGCACATCGACGTTTCCAGCTTCAGCACCGTCAGCATCTGCCCCAGCTCGTCATGCACCTCGCGGGCAATACGCGCCTTCTCTTCTTCACGCACGCTTTCCAGGTGCGCCGACAATTCACGTAGCTGATCATGCGCGCGGCGTCGTTCGCTGACATCACTGAGAAACACCACCAGGTATTCCGCCTCACGAAAGCGCAGGAAGCTCAACGAGACATCGGTAGGCAAAAGGCTGCCATCAGCACGCAGACAATGGGTCTCGAACACCTGCGGGCTGTCTTCAAGGGAGCGCGCGTTCTTCCACAGATTGAGCCAGCGGTCCATATGCAGACCGGGCTCGAAATCAATCAGCGGGCGCTCAACCACCTGGCCCGGCGCGTAGCCGAGCATGGATTCCGCCGCCCGGTTGGCGTAACGCACACGACTGTCCCAGTTAACCCAAAGGATACCGACGGTGCTCTGGTCGATGGAGAATTGCGCCAGACGCAGCGCCTCCTCACCCTCGACGCGACGGGCGAGTTCTTCTCGCGCACACAGCAACTCCTGCTCCTGCGCCTGCTGCTGGCGACGCTGCCAGACCACGATCGCAAAACAGGCCAGCAGCATCACCAGCAGCAGAATGCACAGGTTTTTCCAGAGTTTGGTCGACTCGATGAAATGCGATGGGGTAAGTGGCATCCAGCGCGCGTGCAGTTGCTCCAGCTCTTTGGCAGGAATCGCGCGCAACGCTTCGCTGACGATGGCGGCCAGCTCCGGCATGTCACGGCGCGAAGCCACGCGCAACAATTGCGGCAGCCCGATATCCCCCACTACCGCCAGCCCGGCAAATTCCGGCTCGCGGAGCAGGCGGCTGAGCTGCGCTTCGTCCACCACGGCATAGCGTGCCTGCTGACTGAGCAGCAATTGCAGCGCCTGACGCTCCAGCGGCACGCCTTGCAGGTTCAGGTGCGGAAAATTGCTGCGCAGGTAATCGGCGGCAGGGCCTGGCATGCGTACCGCAACCCGCGAAAGGCTGTCGAGTTTCTCGAGGTCCACGGTAGTGCTGCCATCACGTTCGCCGATCAACAGTTGCGAAACACGCAGATACGGATCGGAAAACAACCACAGACGCAGGCCTGCCGGGGTCTGCATCAAGCCAGGCGCAACATCGATTTCGCCATTGGCCAGGGCCTTCTCAAGCGCCGCCTGATCAGGAAAGTTTCGCCACAGCAACTCGACCGGTAGCGTCGAGGCCAGCGCATTCATCAGGTCGACATTGGCTCCGGACAACTGCTGCAAGCGCTGATCGAACTGAGCATAAGGCGCACGCAATACCAGCCCCACCCGCAGCGGACCGTGCTGGCCGAGCCAGCTACGCTGTACTGAACTCAACTGCGCAGGTGCAGGCATTTGTGGCTCGTCAGCCTGCGTACTGGCCATCTGAACCATCAAGAGCAAAGCCAGGCAGCCGATAAAGCCGGTGCGCAGAAGACCAATCATCAATGTGTCGCTCTCGTGTGTTCGTATGACGGCCATATGCCGCGCAGGCTCAGGCCTGACAAAAGCCGATCAACCCATTAGGCTGCCGGGATAGTTTCTGGCTTGGAATATCCGATGTCCTACACCTTTCGCGCAACGTTTCCTGCATTGTTTCTGTCATTGGTCCTGCCTTGCGCACTGCCTGTACTCGCAGCCGACCCGGCCCCTTCCAAGGACGCTGCTGCCGAAGCGTCGGTAGAGCGGGCACCGCTGCTCAGCCGCTCGCAGGAAGACGCGATAGCGCTGGAGCGTCAATTGCCTCGCGAGGATCAGCAGCAGCTTCAGGCGGGTGGCGAAAGCTTTCTCGCCCTCTGGAAGCCCGCGAACAGTGACGAGCCCCAAGGCGCGGTGATCATTGTGCCTGGCGACGCCGAGTCACCGGACTGGCCGGATGCCGTCGGCCCGCTGCGACGCAAGTTTCCGGATGTCGGCTGGTCAAGCCTGAGCATCACCCTGCCGGATGCGATGGACAACAGCCTGGTGCCCCGCGAGCCCGACGCAGCCCCGACCGACGCGAACGCTGCAAAACCCAAGGAATCACCCAAGGACGCCACCGCGAAAGCGCAGGACCCGGCCGTTGAAGCAGAGGCGCTGGCTGCTGCCGCAACCGCAAAGGCAGCTGCCGACGAGGAACTCAACAAGGCTCAGGCCGAGCGCATCTTCGCGCGAATCGAAAGCGCGATCAGCTTTGCGCAGCAGAACAAGGCCCGCAGCATCGTATTGATCGGCCATAGCAGCGGCGCGTATTGGGCAGCCAGATTCCTCAATGAACGCACATCGCCTGCCGTGCAGAAGCTGGTGATGCTTGCCGCGCGCGAGCCGGTCAATGCTGCGCCTTCGCTGCTGGACATGGTGCCTCAGCTGAAAATAAAGACCGCCGACTTCATCTACAAAAACTCGCCGGACCAAGCCGCCAAAGCACGTCTGCAGGCCAGCAAACGCGCCAAAGGCCCCGGTTTTGCGCAGATAGGTCTGATCAATATCGTAGGCAATGAAGATACCGAGCAAGAACAACTGTTCCGCAGGGTTCGTGGCTGGATAGACGCCAAGGAAGAAAAATAAGCTTCACGCCGAGCGCCCGACGCACGAGCAGGCTCAGTTGAACCCGCGTCGGGCCTTCACCACCCGATAGGCGTTATGCAACTGGCTGGTCTTGTCGGTCGCCACCCGCACTTGCTGAGGGTTGGCACCCGAACCGGCAACCTTGTCAGGGTGATGCCGACTGAGCAGCCGGCGGTAGGCGCGCTTGATGCTCGACGGGTCGGTATCCGGTTTTATTCCCAGAAGCGTCATCGCACTTTTGTAGTCATCCCCGCTGCTGACCGGCGAACGCTTCATAGGGTCGTGATCGGCAGCCAGCGCCTCGACTTGTGGCCCTGTCCAACCCAGCCACATGCCCCATACCCCGATCAGCTCACGCTCGATCCGGGAAGCCTTGCCATCCGCCCAGGCCATGCGCCAGCAGGCACGCAACAACTCCTCGGCGGTGTCCGGCTGCCCGTGCAGGCCGCGCAAATAACTGCGCAGGCCGTCGGCACCATCACGACCACGCTTGAAGGCGTTGATGGCGCGCAACTGATCCGCTTCGTTCAGGTTCAGACGGCGCATTTCAGTACGGGCCTGATGGATATGACTGGCCAGGACACGTCCGTCACTCTTGGCCAGACGGCCCAGCAATACAAACAGCAGGCCATCCGCGGGTATCGCCGCGCGCCCGCCCAGACGCTCACGCAGGTGCGCCCAGCTCTGTAGCTTCAGGCGACGATCCAGCGCCTGCCCCAATAAAGCACCCAGCATCGCACCCGGGATGCTGGCAATTGCATAGCCAACACCCGCGCCGATCAATGTGCCAAACCAAAGCATTCAGCGAGTCTCCTCGAGCAACTGCTCGACTTCTGCCAGACGCTCGTGAGTACCGACATCGACCCAACGCCCTCTGTGGTGCTCACCCGTTACCAGGCCTTGATGCATGGCCTCACGCAACAACGGCGCGAGTTTGAACGCACCGGGCTCGCAGTTGGCAAACAACTGTGGATGCAGGATGGCGATACCGCTGTAGGTCAGCCGCTGGCCTGCCGAATCGTCATCGCGCACCTGACCGTCGACCAACGAGAAATCGCCAGCGGGATGATGTGCCGGGTTATCGACCAGTACCAGATGCGCGAGGCCGGGAAGCGGCACGCGCAATGCGCTGAAGTCATAGTCCGTCCAGATGTCCCCGTTGATCACCAAAAACGGCTCAACGCCCAGCAGTGGCAAGGCCCGATGAATCCCGCCCCCTGTCTCCAGCGGCTGGCCTTCGGGGGAATAACGGATGCTCAGGTCGAAACGCTGACCGTCGCCCAGATAATCCTCGATCTGCTGCCCCAACCAGGCATGGTTGATGACCAACTGGTGAAACCCGGCTGCGCGCAAGGCGTTAAGGTGGTACTCGATTAACGGCATCCCCCCGGCACGCACCAACGGTTTGGGCGTGTGCAGGGTCAACGGGCGCATTCGCTCGCCTTTACCGGCGGCGAGAATCATCGCTTTCATGCAGTCCTCTTCAACACAATCAGGTTTCTTTCAAAAAATGGCCGTTTTTCAGGCCGTCTCTGCCGTATCAGACAGCGCTCTCTACAGGTTGCTGCAGACTGGTGAGCAACTGCCCGAGCTGAGCCAGCTCGGGGCGACGCGACAAAACTGCCTCTATATAAGCGAAAAAGCGCGGAACGTCTTGCAGATAGCGCGGTTTTCCATCGCGGTGGCAGATGCGGGCAAAAATACCGATCACCTTCAGATGGCGCTGAACACCCATCAGATCACTAGCGCGCTCGAAGGCTGCAAAATCTTCCTGCACCGGGATACCGACGGCGCGAGCCTGATCCCAGTAGGTCCTGAGCCAGTCGCTGACGCGTTCTTGTGGCCAGCTCAGGAACGCGTCCTTGAACAGGCAGGTCACGTCATAGGTGACCGGGCCGTAGACAGCGTCCTGAAAATCCAGCACGCCTGGATTGGGCTCGCTGATCATCAGGTTTCGCGGCATGTAGTCGCGATGCACCAGCACTTTGGGCTGCGCCAGAGCGCTGTTGATCAACAACTCGCTGGCCTGCTGCCAATCGGTCAGTTGCGCCTCGTCCATCTCGACACCCAGGTGGCGCTTGACGTACCACTCGGGGAAAAGCTCCAGCTCACGACGCAGCAACGCGACGTCGTAGCTGGGCAGCGACGCGTCCATCGGCAGTTGCTGATAGGCCAGCAGCGCCTGGATTGCATCGGCGAACAAGGCATCGGCATTGTCAGCGTCAATCACATCAAGATAGGTCTGGCGGCCAAGATCATTGAGCAGCAAAAAGCCTTGCGTCATGTCTTCGGCATAAATTTCTGGAACATTAATGCCCGACTTTTTCAGTAAATGAGCGATATCCACAAACGGTTTGCAGTTTTCCTGCGGTGGTGGCGCGTCCATCACAATAAAAGTTCGGCCAGCGCCCTCCCAGCGAAAATAACGGCGAAAACTTGCGTCACTACTGGCCGCAGTCAATGTGGCCGGGGGTACAGCGCCCCAATTTTGTGCCGCAAACAGCGCTGGCAACTGCTCATCGAGCCAAACTTTCAGGGATTGCAGGCGTATATCTTGATCTGACATTACAAGGGTCTCCGACGGCGCTAGCCGTCAAGCGGGTCATGCTTTATTATCCGGAATCTTTTTCAGCCCATCGAGAGGCGTGCGGCCCCCCCGCGGGCAGATGGCGCGCAGGAAGCCCGGACTAATAAGATGGCATTGAAATCCCCCGCGTTTCGTAAAAAATTTCCGTTGCTCGTAACCGGCAGTCTGCTGGCGATGCAACCTCTGGCCACTCAGTTCGTGGTCGCCGCGGAACAGTATGACTGCTCAGTCTCTGCTTCGGGTGCCTGGAACTGTGCGCCGAAATCCAATGCTGCCGCAGTGGATCTGCCTCCGCGCCCCGTGCATGACACGACGTCGGTCAGTTCCAACGGCACAGTCACCTCGCAAAGCACCTCTTCGGGTGAGCAGGTTGCAGGTACGCAACTGGTTACCGAAGCCAAGGGCAAAGGTCTGCGGTCGCGTAGTGCTGACTACAGCCACCTTGATTGGGTTCCTCGCGAAAAGCTGACCGCAGCACAACTGGCCGAAACCGGCCCGTATTGCTCGGGTGCCTACGTCGAGCCGATACGCCCAGGCATGGACGACAAGACGCCGATGAAAGACGCGCCTATGTTCGTAGGTGCAAAGGCTTCGCGTTACGAACAGGAAGCGCAGGTCGCGACGCTGGCAGGTGATGTCGTGTTGCGCCAGGGCAGCATGCAGGTACAGGCTCAAGAAGCCGCACTCCATCAGGCCGAGAACCGTGGCGAGCTGAACGGCGATGTCCGTCTGCGAGACAACGGCGCGCTGATCGTCGGTGACAAGGCCGAGTTGCAACTCGATACCGGCGAAGCCCGTGTCGACAATGCCGAGTACGTCCTGCACAAGTCGAACATTCGCGGTAACGCCCTGTACGCCAAGCGTGCAGAGAACGCGATCATCCGGCTCAAGGACGGCACCTACACCTCGTGCGAGCCGAACAGCAACGCCTGGACGCTCAAAGGCAACAACATCACGTTGAACCCGGCCACCGGCTTCGGTACAGCGACCAACGTTACCCTGCGGGTCAAGGACATACCGGTTCTGTACACGCCGTATATCTACTTCCCGATCGACGACCGTCGTCAGTCCGGCTTCTTGCCGCCGACCATTGCGGCAGGCGGCGATAACGGTTTCACACTCGTTACTCCGTACTACTTCAACCTGGCACCGAACTACGACGCCACGTTGTACCCGCGTTACATGGCCGACCGCGGCCTGCTGATGGAAGGCGAGTTCCGCTACCTGACCAAAGGCAGCGAAGGCCAGTTTGGCGGCGCGTACCTGAACGACGAGAACGACGACCGCAAGCTGCAGTCGGACTACGACAAGACTCGCTGGATGATCAACTGGCAGCACAAGGGCGGGCTTGATACGCGCTGGCTTACTCAGGTCGATTACACCGACATCAGCGACCCGTATTACTTCCAGGATCTGGAAACCGATCAGATCGGCGTTAAAAGGACGGACTTCCTCAACCAGCAGGGCTCCCTGACCTACCGTGGCGACAGCTACTCGGCAGTGCTCAACGCCCAGGCTTACAAGCTGGCTACGGTTGCGAACGTTACGCCTTACAACCGCCTCCCGCAGTTGACGCTCAACGGTACGTTGCCTTACAACCCGGGCGGTCTGAAGTTCGATTATCAGACAGAAGCCGTCCGCTTCGAACGTGATCTGCGCAGCGGCGCGTTCATCGATGAAGATGGCAATTCAGAGACACGCCTGGACAACAACATCTCCGGCCTTGCCCGGGCAAACGGTGACCGCCTGAATCTGGCGCCGTCCGTCAGCCTGCCAATGAACTGGACCTATGGTTTCCTGACACCGAAACTCAAGTACGTCTACACCCAGTACGCATTGGACCTGGACAGTCAGGGCAAAAGCTCGCTTCTGGCTGGCGAGGAATACAGCAGCAGTCAAAGCCGCAGCGTGCCGATCTTCAGCGTCGACAGCGGCCTGTACTTCGACCGAAATACCAACTGGTTCGGCAAGGATTACCGTCAAACCCTGGAACCGCGCCTGTTCTATCTCTATGTACCCGAGAAAGACCAGACCGACATCCCGGTATTCGACACCAGCGAAAGCACATTCAATTATGCCTCGCTATTCCGTGACAACCGCTTCACTGGTTCCGACCGCATCGGCGACGAGAACAAGCTGTCGCTGGGTATCACCAACCGCTGGATTGAAAGCAACGGCTTTGAACGTCAACGCTTCAGCATCGGTCAGGCACTGTATTTCGAAGATCGCAAGGTGCAATTGCCTGGCGTGGTGTTTGCCGATCGTGATGATGCGCGCGCCAACGTTTCGCCTTATGCGCTGGAATACGAATACCGCTTCAACCGCGACTGGCGCTTCAACTCCGATTTCAACTGGGATCCGGACAGCAAGAGCACCCGTTCGGGCAGCGCAATGTTCCATTACCAGCCTGAAGACAACCCGAACAAGATCGTCAACCTCGGCTATCGCTATCGCAACGACCAGATTCGTTACGACGAAAGCACTGGCCGCTGGATCGTGGGCGGTGGCGACTACGGACGTCCGGGCGATGCCAACTACGTGAAGGACTACTACAAGATCCAGCAGCACGATTTCTCGGTCATCTGGCCAATCGTGCCGCAGTGGAGCCTGATCAGCCGCTGGCAGTATGACTACAACCGTGCGCGCACCATCGAAGCTTTCGGCGGGTTCGAGTACGACAACTGCTGCTGGAAAATGCGTCTGGTCAACCGCTACTGGGTCGATTACGACGAGTTCAGCCAGGCAGCGCCTCAGAACGAGAAAGGCGACCGCGGCATATTCCTACAAATCGTGTTGAAGGGGCTCGGCGGTGTAACTGGCGCCAAGGTAGACAGCTTCCTCGACAAAGGCATCCAAGGTTATCGTGAACGTGAAGACCAAGCTTTCTGATTGTCTGCGCCCGCTAATGCTGGGCGCGCTACTCCTGAGCGGTGCAGTGCATGCAGCGGTTCAACCTCTGGACAGTGTCGTGGCCATCGTCGACAACGACGTGATCATGAAAAGCCAGATGGACCAGCGTGTACGTGAGGTTCAGCAAACCATTGCCAAGCGCGGCTCTGGCGTACCTCCTGCGGAAGCTCTGCAATCGCAGGTTCTGGATCGTCTGATTCTGGAAAACCTGCAGCTGCAGATGGGCGAACGGTCAGGTATTCGTGTCTCCGATGACGAGCTGAATCAGGCCATTGGCACCATTGCCCAGCGCAACAACATGAGCGTGGAGCAGTTCCGCGCCGCACTGGCTCATGACGGCTTGTCCTATAACGATGCACGCGAGCAGGTGCGCCGGGAAATGATCATCAGCCGTGTGCGTCAGCGCCGGGTGGCCGAACGTATCCAGGTATCCCAGCAGGAAGTGAAAAACTTCCTCGCCTCCGATCAGGGCAAGGCTCAGTTGTCTGAAGAGTTCCACCTGGCCAACATTCTGATCGCAACGCCTGACAGCGCCTCTTCGGATGCAATCCAGGCCGCTGCGGTCAAAGCCAAGGGCATTTATGACCAGCTGAAGAAAGGTGCTGACTTCACCCGACTCGCAGCCACCACCTCCTCCAGCGAAAATGCACTGGAAGGCGGCGACATGGGCTGGCGCAAAGCTGCGCAACTGCCACCGCCGTTCGGTGACATGCTCAGCGCGATGCCTGTCGGCGACGTGACGCCTCCAGCGCGCACGCCGGGCGGTTTCATTATTCTCAAGTTACTGGAAAAACGTGGCGGCCAGGGGCAGGCACAAATGCGTGATGAAGTGCATGTGCGTCATATCCTGATCAAACCAAGCGAAATCCGTAACGAAGAAGAGACCAAGCGTCTTGCCGAAAAAATCTACGACCGCATCCAGAATGGCGAAGACTTCGCCGAACTGGCGAAAAGCTTTTCGGAAGATCCGGGTTCGGCACTCAATGGCGGCGATCTGAACTGGGTTGATCCAAACTCTCTGGTTCCGGAGTTCCGCCAGGTCATGAGCGAAACGCAACAAGGCGAATTGTCCAAACCGTTCAAGACCGCTTACGGCTGGCACGTTCTGGAAGTCCTCGGTCGCCGCTCTACGGACGCTACCGATCAGGCTCGTGAACAGCAGGCGTTGAACGTACTGCGTAACCGCAAGTACGACGAAGAGCTGCAAACCTGGCTGCGTCAGATCCGTGACGAAGCCTACGTTGAAATCAAACTCCCTGGCGCGACCCAGGCTGCACAGTGAAACCCAAGCGTTTCGCCCTGACACCCGGCGAGCCGGCCGGCATTGGTCCTGACCTTTGCCTGCTGCTCGCCACGCAGCCTCAGCCATACCCTCTGATCGCCATCACCAGCCGTGACCTGCTCCTTGAGCGGGCCGCGCAACTGGGTGTGGCGGTCAGTCTGCTTGATGTCACCCCTGATTCGCTTCCCGACCTGCCTGCGCCTGCCGGCAGCCTGTACGTCTGGGATACACCCCTGGCAGCTGCGGTAGAAACCGGTGTGCTGAACAAGGCCAACGCAGCGTTCGTGCTGCAAACACTGACTCGCGCTGGCCAAGGCTGTCTCGACGGGCTGTTCAGCGGGATGATTACTGCCCCGGTGCACAAAGGCGTCATCAACGACGGCGGTATCGCTTTTTCCGGACACACCGAATTTCTTGCCGAACTGACCCACACCGAACAGGTGGTGATGATGCTGGCGACCGGCGACCTGCGCGTGGCACTGGTGACCACGCACCTGCCGTTGCGCGAAGTGGCTGATGCCATAACCTCAGACCGACTGGAGCGCGTGACACGCATCCTGTATGCCGATCTGGTGAACAAGTTCGGCATTGCCCACCCGCGTATTCTGGTCTGCGGCCTCAACCCTCATGCCGGCGAAAGCGGGCATCTGGGCCGTGAGGAAATCGACATCATCGAACCGACTCTGGAGCGCCTGCGCAGCGAGGGCCTGGACTTACGCGGCCCACTGCCTGCCGACACTCTGTTTACCCCCAAATATCTGGAGCACTGCGACGCAGTGCTGGCGATGTACCACGACCAAGGCTTGCCCGTGCTGAAATACAAAGGTTTCGGCGCAGCAGTCAATGTGACGCTCGGCCTGCCAATCATCCGCACTTCTGTCGATCACGGCACGGCGCTGGATCTGGCTGGCAGCGCGAACATTGATACCGGCAGCCTGCACGTTGCACTGCAAACCGCCTACCAGATGGCCGAGACCCATTCATGACCGAGCAATACCAACACCGGGCGCGCAAGCGTTTCGGGCAGAACTTCCTGCACGACGCAGGCGTTATCGACAAAATCCTGCGCGCCATCCGTGCCAAACCTGAAGACCGGCTGCTGGAAATCGGACCGGGCCAGGGCGCACTCACCGAAGGACTGCTCAACAGCGGCGCACGGCTGGATGTGGTCGAGCTGGACAAGGACCTGATCCCGATCCTTACCAGCCAGTTCGGCAACAAGCCGAATTTCAACCTGCATCAGGGTGATGCACTGAAGTTCGACTTCAACAGCCTGGGCGCAGAACAGCGCAGCCTGCGTGTGGTGGGTAACCTGCCGTACAACATCTCGACGCCGTTGATTTTTCATCTATTGCAGAACGCCAGCCTGATCCGCGATATGCACTTCATGTTGCAGAAGGAAGTGGTCGAGCGCATGGCTGCAGGTCCCGGCGGCGGAGACTGGGGTCGCCTGTCGATAATGGTCCAGTACCATTGCCGCGTGGAACATCTGTTCAACGTCGGACCAGGGGCGTTCAACCCGCCGCCGAAAGTGGACTCGGCCATTGTGCGCCTCGTCCCTTACGAAACATTGCCGCACCCTGCCAAGGATCACCGCGTGCTGGAGCGCATCGTGCGTGAAGCGTTCAACCAGCGTCGCAAGACCTTGCGCAACACGCTCAAGCTGCTGTTGACCAGCGATGAGATCACCGCTTCCGGAGTAGACGGCAGCTTGCGCCCCGAGCAGCTCGACCTGGCTGCATTCGTTCGTCTGGCGGACACTCTCAGCGAAAAAGCTGTGACAGAGTGAACCCTGGGGACAAGTAAACGGCAGGCTCAGTCGTCATTTTCCGCTTACTTGTCCTAGACTGATCTACCTGCCGCACACGCCCTTTTTTCGTTATGGATTTCAAGGCCTATTGCATGCCCGATTCTCGTTACAAGGTCGACGTCAGCGTCGTCACACGCTTTCTCTCGGAACAGTCGCAACCCGAGCAGAACCGCTTCGCTTTCGCCTACACCATCACCGTGCACAATAACGGTGAATTGCCTGCCAGGCTGCTGTCGCGTCACTGGGTCATCACCGACGGCGACGGCCATGTCGAAGAAGTGCGCGGCGAGGGCGTGGTCGGTCAGCAACCGTTGATCAAGGTCGGCCAAAGCCATACCTACAGCAGCGGTACGGTAATGACCACCCGAGTGGGCAACATGCAGGGCTCTTATCAGATGCTGGCTGAAGACGGTAAACGCTTTGAGGCGGTCATAGAGCCCTTTCGTCTGGCCGTCCCGGGTTCGCTGCACTGATGGCGGTGTACGCCGTTGGTGACCTGCAAGGTTGCCTTGAACCTCTGCAATGCCTGCTTGAGCACGTCCACTTCAACCCCGAGCATGATCGGCTTTGGCTGGTGGGCGACCTGGTCAACCGTGGTCCGCAATCGCTGGAAACACTTCGCTACCTGTACGGCCTCCGTGAATCGCTGGTGTGCGTGCTGGGCAATCATGACCTGCACCTGCTTGCCGTCGCCCGTAAACACGAACTGCTCAAAAAAGGCGATACGCTGCGCGAAATCCTTGAAGCGCCGGACCGTGACGAATTGCTCGGCTGGGTGCGTCGGCAAAAGCTGATGCACTACGATGCAGAACGCAACGTAGCCATGGTGCATGCGGGTATCGCGCCGCAGTGGTCGCTGAAAAAGGCCTTGAAGCACGCAGCCGAAGTCGAGCATGCACTTCAGGACGACCAGCTGTATGGCGCTTTTCTCGACGGCATGTACGGCAACGAGCCGGCCAAGTGGGACAACGACCTGCAAGGCGTCACGCGCTTGCGGGTGATTACCAACTACTTCACCCGTATGCGCTTCTGCACCAGCGACGGCAAGCTCGACCTGAAGAGCAAGGAAGGCGTTGAAACCGCGATACCTGGCTATGCGCCCTGGTTCAGCCACCAGAAACGCAAGACCCGTGAGCTGAAAATCATTTTTGGCCACTGGGCGGCGCTTGAGGGTCGTTGCAACGAGCCGGGCGTCTTTGCCCTCGACAGCGGATGTGTCTGGGGCGGTTCGATGACATTGCTTAACGTTGATACCCTTGAACGTCACCAATGCAATTGCGATGCTGTCGGCCACGCCGCCAACGGGCTTGTTACAAGCGCACAGGCCGGCACCGCCACTAACCCCCAGGCTCAGGAGCCCAGGCAATGACCGAATTCAAACGTATCCCACCTGAACAGGCACAGGCGCTGCGCGAGCAAGGCGCCGTGCTGGTCGATGTTCGTGATGCGCAGACTTTTCAAAGCAATCACATTCCTGACTCCGTGCATCTGGACAATCACTCGATTGCCGACTTCATCGCCAAGGCCGATCTGGACAAGCCGCTGGTCGTTGTCTGCTACCACGGCAACTCCAGCCAGAGCGCTGCAGCTTATCTGGTCGGCCAAGGTTTCTCCGATGTGTACAGCGTTGACGGTGGTTTCGAGCTGTGGCGCGCCACTTACCCGCAAGAAACCGTGCAAGGCTGATAGAAAATATTTTTATGACAGCTGATCCCGCGTTCTACGCGGGCTCGCGAGCCATCTGACGAACGGTCACCCCGTCTTCTCGCGCATCCCTTCTTTATCTTTCCGAATCCGAACTATCCTTAGCCTAGGCCATCCGTATTCAGGGGAGAGCCGGTACACCGGCGCGTGGGTCATCGGTAGTTACTTTTAGGGTGTTCTGGGGGGAAACAGCAGCCGCATTGTGGTTGCTGCCAGCATCGACTGACGATCCGCCGCCGGCTCCACGTATCGAGCGAGGTGACGTCATGAGTATATTCAGCCACTTCCAACAACGCTTCGAAAGCACACGGCAAGAAGAGCTCTCGCTACAGGAGTATCTGGAGCTCTGCAAACAGGATCGCAGCGCCTACGCCTCTGCAGCAGAACGTCTTCTGCTGGCCATTGGCGAACCCGAACTGGTGGATACCTCCACCAACTCCAGGCTCTCGCGAATATTCTCCAACAAGGTGATACGCCGCTATCCTGCCTTTGCCGACTTCCACGGAATGGAAGAATGCATCGACCAGATCGTTTCGTATTTCCGCCATGCCGCCCAAGGCCTGGAAGAGAAGAAGCAAATCCTTTACCTGCTCGGCCCGGTGGGCGGTGGTAAATCGTCCCTGGCTGAAAAGCTCAAGCAACTGATCGAAAGAGTCCCGTTCTACGCCATCAAGGGCTCGCCAGTCTTCGAGTCGCCTCTGGGCCTGTTCAACGCCACTGAGGACGGCGCGATTCTGGAAGAAGACTTCGGAATTCCGCGACGCTACCTGAGCACCATCATGTCGCCGTGGGCGACCAAACGCCTGGCCGAGTTCGGTGGCGACATCAGCCAGTTCAAGGTTGTGAAGCTCTATCCTTCGATTCTCAACCAGATCGCCGTAGCGAAAACCGAGCCCGGCGACGAAAACAATCAGGATATTTCCGCGCTGGTCGGCAAGGTCGATATCCGTAAACTGGAAGAATTCCCACAGAACGACGCCGACGCCTACAGCTACTCGGGCGCACTGTGCCGGGCCAACCAGGGCCTGATGGAATTCGTCGAGATGTTCAAGGCACCGATCAAGGTCCTTCACCCGTTACTGACCGCGACCCAGGAAGGTAACTACAACAGCACCGAGGGGCTGGGAGCCATCCCGTTCACAGGGATTCTGCTGGCGCACTCCAACGAATCGGAATGGCACAGCTTCCGCAACAACAAGAACAACGAAGCCTTCATCGACCGTATCTACATCGTGAAGGTGCCGTACTGCCTGCGTGTCAGCGACGAGATCAAGATTTACGACAAGCTGCTGTTCAACAGCTCGCTGTCCAAAGCGCATTGCGCGCCTGACACCTTGAAGATGCTCGCGCAGTTCACCACGCTGTCGCGCCTCAAAGAGCCTGACAACTCCAACATCTACTCCAAGATGCGCGTGTATGACGGCGAAAACCTGAAAGATACCGACCCCAAAGCCAAGTCGATCCAGGAATACCGCGACAGTGCGGGCGTCGATGAAGGCATGAACGGTCTCTCTACCCGCTTCGCGTTCAAGATTCTGTCCAAAGTCTTCAATTTCGATCCACACGAAATTGCTGCCAACCCGGTGCACCTGCTGTACGTACTGGAACAGCAAATCGAACAGGAGCAATTCCCGGCAGAGACGCGTGAACGCTACCTGCGCTTCATCAAGGAATACCTGGCACCCCGCTACATCGAGTTCATCGGCAAGGAGATCCAGACGGCGTACCTGGAATCCTACAGCGAGTACGGTCAGAACATTTTCGACCGCTACGTGCTGTATGCAGACTTCTGGATTCAGGATCAGGAATACCGCGACCCGGAAACCGGCGAGATTCTCAACCGCGTAGCCTTGAACGAGGAACTGGAAAAGATCGAAAAACCGGCCGGCATCAGCAACCCGAAAGATTTCCGCAACGAAATCGTCAACTTCGTGCTGCGTGCCCGCGCCAACAACAACGGCAAGAACCCGACCTGGCTCAGCTACGAGAAGCTGCGCGTGGTGATCGAGAAGAAAATGTTCTCCAACACCGAGGACCTCCTGCCCGTCATCAGCTTCAATGCCAAGGCCAGCAAGGAGGATCAGCAGAAGCACAACGACTTCGTCACACGAATGGTCGAGAGGGGCTACACGGACAAGCAGGTACGTCTGCTGTCCGAATGGTATCTGCGCGTGCGGAAATCGCAATAAAGCAGCTGCAAGCTTCAAGCTATCAGCTGCAGGCGAAAAGCGATCGAGGCCCGGCTCCGGGATCGATGGCGCGCTCGCTTGCAGCTTGAAGCTTACAACTTGAAGCTCCCCGGAGGAGCCTATGAGCTATGTGATCGACCGACGTCTCAACGGCAAGAACAAGAGCACGGTAAACCGTCAGCGATTTCTGCGGCGTTACCGTGACCACATTAAAAAGGCAGTGGAGGAAGCGGTCAGCCGGCGCTCCATTACTGACATGGAACACGGCGAGCAGATCAGTATTCCCGGACGCGATATTGACGAGCCGGTGTTGCATCACGGTCGTGGCGGCAAACAGACCGTTGTTCATCCAGGCAACAAGGAGTTCACCACCGGCGAGCACATTGCCCGCCCTCAAGGCGGCGGTGGCGGCAAAGGGCCTGGCAAGGCAGGCAACTCCGGCGAAGGCATGGATGAGTTCTCGTTTCAGATTACTCAGGAAGAGTTTCTCGAGTTCATGTTCGAAGACCTGGAGCTGCCGAACCTGGTCAAGCGCAACCTGACCGGTACCGATACCTTCAAGACCGTGCGCGCAGGGATCAGCAACGAAGGCAACCCTTCACGCATCAACATCATCCGCACCCTGCGCTCGGCGCATGCGCGACGCATTGCGCTGTCCGGCAGCAGCCGGGCAAAACTCAAAGAGGCAACTGTCGAGCTTGAGCGTATGAAGCGCGAAGAGCCCGACAACTTCGGCGATATTCAGGAACTGGAAGTAGAAATCGATCGACTGAAAGCACGTATTCGTCGCGTACCGTACCTCGACACGTTCGACCTCAAGTACAACCTGCTGGTCAAACAACCCAACCCAAGCTCCAAAGCGGTCATGTTTTGTCTGATGGACGTCTCCGGCTCCATGACTCAGGCGACCAAAGACATCGCCAAACGCTTCTTCATACTGCTGTACCTGTTTCTCAAGCGTAATTACGACAAGATCGACGTTGTGTTCATTCGCCACCACACCAGCGCCCGTGAAGTAGACGAAGAAGAGTTTTTCTATTCTCGGGAAACCGGCGGCACCATCGTTTCCAGCGCATTGAAACTGATGCAGGAGATCATGGCCGAACGCTACCCAAGCAGCGACTGGAATATTTACGCAGCACAGGCTTCGGACGGAGACAACTGGAACGACGATTCGCCCATTTGCCGGGAAATCCTGACCAAACAGATCATGCCCTTCGTGCAGTACTACACGTACGTGGAAATCACGCCGCGTGAGCACCAGGCCTTGTGGTACGAATACGAGCGTATCGGTGAAGACTACGCCGACACGTTCGCCCAGCAGCAGCTAGTCTCTGCCGGTGATATCTATCCGGTATTCCGCGAACTCTTCCAGCGAAGGTTAGTGTCATGACCGCCAGAGAGCAGAAGCGTCAACCCCTTTCCACGGGGTCAGAGTGGACATTTGAACTGATCCGGGCCTACGACCGTGAGATCGGCAGAATTGCCGAGCGGTATGCTCTGGACACCTATCCCAACCAGATTGAGGTGATTACTGCCGAACAGATGATGGATGCCTATGCATCGGTGGGCATGCCCTTGGGCTACCATCACTGGTCATACGGCAAGCACTTCCTCAGCACTGAAAAATCCTATTCGCGTGGCCAGATGGGGCTGGCATACGAGATAGTGATCAACTCGGACCCTTGCATTGCCTACCTGATGGAAGAAAACACCATCTGCATGCAGGCGCTAGTCGTTGCGCACGCCTGCTATGGCCACAACAGCTTCTTCAAGGGCAATTACCTGTTCCGCACCTGGACCGATGCCAGCTCGATCATTGATTATCTGGTGTTCGCAAAGCAGTACATCATGCAATGCGAGGAACGGCATGGCATCGACGCCGTGGAAGATTTGCTCGACTCGTGCCACGCGCTGATGAACTACGGCGTGGACCGCTACAAGCGTCCGTATCCGATTTCCGCCGAAGAGGAACGGCGGCGTCAGAAGGATCGGGAAGAACATCTTCAGCGGCAGATCAACGATCTTTGGCGCACTATTCCGAAGAACGCCGAAAAAGGCAGCAAGGAGGACAACGCACGCTTTCCTGCCGAGCCGCAGGAAAACATCCTCTATTTCATCGAGAAACACGCACCGCTGCTGGAGCCCTGGCAGCGCGAAGTGGTGCGTATCGTGCGCAAGATCGCGCAGTACTTTTATCCACAGCGCCAGACCCAGGTGATGAACGAAGGCTGGGCAACGTTCTGGCATTACACGCTGATGAACGACCTGTACGACGAAGGCCTGGTCACCGACGGCTTCATGATGGAATTCCTGCAATCGCATACCAGCGTTGTCTATCAGCCCGGTTTCGATAGCCCCTACTACAGCGGCATCAACCCTTACACCCTCGGGTTTGCGATGTATCAGGACATCAGAAGGATGTGCGAGCACCCAACGGATGAAGACCGACAGTGGTTTCCGGAAATCGCCGGGACCGACTGGTTAACCGCGATCAAGTTTGCGATGAGCAGCTTCAAGGATGAAAGTTTCATCCTGCAGTACCTGTCACCCAAGGTGATTCGCGACCTCAAGCTGTTCAGCATCATGGACGACGACCAGCAGGAAGACCTGCTGGTGCCGGCTATCCATGATGAAAACGGTTATCGGACTATTCGCGAGATCCTCGCTGCGCAATACAACCTGGGCAACCGGGAGCCCAACGTGCAGATCTACAGCATCGACCGCCGAGGCGACCGCTCGCTGACCCTGCGCCACCAACAGCACAATCGAAAACCGCTGGGCGATTCGACAGACGAGGTGCTCAAGCACCTGCACCGGCTGTGGGGCTTTGATATCCATCTGGAAACCCTGCAGGGCGATCAGGTGGTCAAGACTCATCACGTACCTCCAAAAGGCGAGCATGCCGACAGTGAGTATCCCCGGCTTGATATGGCGGTCGTTCACCTTTAGGCGCTAGGGAAAAGGCTGCTTAAACGGCTGCTCATGCAGCTTTAGCCTCCGCAAGCACGGCACAAGGTTTATCCTGTCGCGCTTACGGAGGCTTTTTATGCAGATTTATAAAGTGGGCGGTGCTGTACGCGACCGCCTCCTGGGTCAACCTGTCACTGATATCGATTGGGTCGTGGTCGGCGCGAGCACTGAGGACATGCTGGTCAAGGGCTATCGCCCGGTCGGCACAGACTTCCCGGTGTTTCTGCACCCGCTGACCAACGAGGAATACGCGCTGGCGCGCACCGAGCGCAAAAGCGGCGTGGGCTATGGAGGCTTTGTTTTTCATGCAAGCCCCGAGGTAACGCTTGAGCAGGACTTGATTCGGCGCGACCTGACGATCAATGCCATGGCCGAAGACAAGGACGGTAACCTGACCGATCCATATAACGGCCAGAAAGACCTTGAAGCGCGAGTATTGCGCCACGTTTCCCCCGCGTTCGCCGAAGATCCACTCAGGGTCCTGCGTGTGGCCCGGTTCGCAGCGCGCTACGCAAGTTACGGTTTCACCATCGCACCCGAGACCTTGGGGCTGATGCGCCAGCTCAGTGAATCCGGCGAACTCAAGGCGCTGACCGCCGAACGAAGCTGGAAAGAAATCTCACGCGCCCTGATGGAGGAACAGCCTCAGGTGTTCATCCAGGTACTGCACGATTGCGGCGCACTCAAGGAACTGATGCCCGAGGTCGAAGCGCTGTTTGGTGTACCGCAGCCCGCTGCACATCACCCGGAAATAGACACCGGCGTACATGTCCTCAGCGTGCTTGAGCAATCTGCGATTCACAAACACCCGCTGACCGTACGCTGGGCCTGTCTGCTGCACGATCTGGGCAAGGGGCTGACGCCGGAAGCCGAATGGCCCAGGCACATTGCCCATGAACATACCGGCCTACGCCTGATTAAAGCGGTCAACGAGCGTTTTCGGGTGCCCAGGGAATGCCAGGAACTGGCACTGCTGGTCGGCCAATACCACACCCACGGCCATCGGGCGCTGGAACTGAAACCCTCGACCTTGCTGGAGATGCTGCAAAGTTTCGACGTCTACCGCCGCCCGCAGCGTTTTGAAGAGTTCATTGCGGCGTGCGAGATGGACGCTCGAGGACGTCACGGCTTCGAACAACGCAGTTATCCACAGGCTGATTACCTGCGCGGTGCAGCACAGACCGCTCGAACGGTGTCAGTACAGCCGCTGCTGGAGAAGGGCTTCAAGGGCAAGGAGCTGGGCGACGCGCTAAAGAACGAACGCCTCAAGGCGCTGAAAATCTACAAGGCGGAGCATGTCGCCTGACTCTAACTGACTATTATCGCTCCCACGCTCCAGCGTGGGAGCGCAGCCCTGGACGCTCTGCGTCCGATCTTCAGCACCCGAGAATCACGAACCCACTCAGCTACGCAGCAGACTCTCAGGCGTAAGACCCACGCCGCGCCACTCAAACGCTACCGGCCAGAGCTGCTGATCGATCTGCGCGTCAGCCCAAAGCTTGCTGAAGGCAATACCCACACCCGGATGCAGGCGTTCAGGGGCAATCAATGCCAATGGGCACAGCACGAACGCATTCTTCAGAATCTCCGCTCTCGGCAAAATCAAACCGTCGAAATTGCCGACCTGCTCACCATACAACAGCACATCGATATCCAGCGGCAACCCTTTGCGATCCGGGGCATAACGGCCATTGTCCGCTTCGATGAGTTTCAGGCGGCGATCCAGCTCCATCAACGGCAGGTCGGTCAGCGCCGACACCACCAGATTGAAGAATGGCCCGCTCTTGATGCCCACCGCATGGCTTTCAAAAACCGGCGAGCAACTGAGGTCAGTCAAAAAGCCATCCAGCGCATCCAGCCCGGCATGCAGATGACGCTCGCGCTCGATATTGCTCCCCAGGCCGAGGAAAATCCGCGTCAGCGACATCCGCGCTCGATCTCCACGCCCACACCGGCAGCGGCCGCTACGGCACCCGGCTTGGTCAGCTTCAGACGCAGCCAGGGAATATTGAATTCGCTCATCAGCACTTCAGCCAGTCGCTCGGCGAAGGTCTCTACCAGCTGGAACTGCGCCTGCTCGGCGAACGCCTGAATACGCGTCGAGACACTGGCGTAGTCGAGGGCCTTGCTCAGGTCGTCGCCTGCCGCTGCAGGGCGATTGTCCCAGGCGAAGCTGAGGTCCAGACGCAGGCACTGGCGAATGCCGCGCTCCCAGTCATAGGCGCCGATGACCGTATCAACCTCAAGGCCCTCGATGAAAACTCTGTCCAAGCACTACTCTCCACTGCACGACAAGGGCGCGATGCGCCGTTAGAATCAGGGCATCCTCGCCCGGAATGGTTAGCATGTTTTGGTTACTGGCCACCTTCGCCTACCTGCTTGGCTCGCTGTCCTTCGCCATTCTGCTCAGCCGCCTGAGCGGCAGGCCAGACCCGCGCGCCAGTGGCTCGGGCAATGCCGGTGCTACCAACATGCTGCGTCTGGCCGGAAAAAAACTGGCCATCCTGACCCTGCTAGGCGACCTCTGCAAAGGCCTGCTGCCGATCCTGATCGCCAGCGCCTGGAACCTGAACATCGCGCAACAAGGCTGGATCGGCGTCTGTGCAGTGCTGGGCCACCTGTTCCCAGTGTACTTTCGCTTCCGTGGTGGCAAAGGGGTCGCAACAGCCGCCGGCGTGCTGCTGGGGCTGTACCCGCCGGCAGCCGCCCTGGCGATAGCGGCCTGGCTGCTGACGCTCTACCTGACGCGTACCAGCTCGCTTGCCGCCCTGATTGCCACACCGCTGACCCTGCCATTACTGGCATGGCAAGAACCTCATGCGCTGTTACCGATGAGCGTGCTGACACTGCTCATCGTCTGGCGCCATCGCGGCAATCTACGCGACCTGCTCGCCGGGCGCGAACGACATTTCTGAAGGGCAACCTGAAATCATTTCACCCTCGTCCGCCTTCACAGCCCTGGTAACTGCTCCATGGGCCAACGCGCCTGCACGCTGATGCTCAAATCTTCCTTCTGCCCTGCCTGCAAACGCTGACAGCCGGCAAAGGCGATCATTGCGCCATTATCGGTACAGAACTCGGGCCGTGCGTAGTAAACATTGCCGCGCAGGTCGCCGAGCATGCTTTCCAGCGAAGCCCGCAGTGCCTTGTTGGCACTGACGCCGCCCGCAATAACCAGGCTTTTGAGGCCGGTCTGTTTGAGCGCACGCTTGCACTTGATGGTCAAAGTCTCCACTACCGCCTGCTGGAACGCCAGAGCGATGTCGCAGCGGGTTTGCTCGCTGTCGTCTCCAGCGCCCTGACATTGCTGCCAGGTATTGAGCGCAGAAGTTTTCAAACCGCTGAAACTGAATTCCAGCCCGGGACGATCGGTCATTGGCCTGGGAAAGACAAAACGCCCCGCCACGCCCTGCATCGCAGCCTTGGAAATCTCCGGGCCGCCTGGATACTGCATGCCCATCATCTTGGCGGTCTTGTCGAACGCCTCGCCTGCTGCATCATCCAGCGTCTCGCCCAGCAGTTCGTACTGACCGATACCATCGACGCGTACCAATTGCGTATGACCACCGGACACCAGCAACGCGACGAACGGGAACTGTGGCGGGTTTTCTTCCAGCATCGGGGCCAACAGATGGCCTTCCATGTGGTGAACGCCCAACGCCGGGATATCCCAGGCGAATGCCAGCGCCTGAGCGCATGAGGCACCGACCAGCAATGCACCCACCAGACCCGGTCCGGCCGTGTAGGCAATGGCGTCGATGTCAGTGGCCACACAGTCAGCCTGCGCCAGTGTCTGGCGAATCAGCGGCAGCATGCGCTTGACGTGATCGCGCGAAGCCAGCTCCGGCACCACACCGCCGTAGGCACGATGCAGGTCGATCTGGCTGAATAATGCGTCCGCGAGCAAACCGCGTTCGCTGTCGTACAACGCGACACCGGTTTCGTCGCAGGAGGTTTCTAATCCCAGTACTAGCATGGGGTTGCGCCTTGTAGGGGGCAGATTTGAAGGCGCGCATAATAGTCGTCGACCGAGGTGCCGACCAGCGGTTTTCGATCAGAGGCTTTGCATTCCTCTCGATGAGGGGTTAACATCCGCAACCCTTAAAAACCGACGTACTTTTGTGCAGTGTTTGCACTAAGCGTTGACCCCGGTAATGAATGAAGGTAGCTCTGGATGCCAGCCGTCAAAGTTAAAGAGAACGAACCCTTCGACGTAGCTCTGCGTCGTTTCAAGCGCTCCTGCGAAAAAGCCGGTGTTCTGGCTGAAGTTCGTAGCCGCGAATTTTACGAGAAGCCGACTTCGGAGCGTAAGCGCAAGGCAGCAGCTGCTGTCAAACGCCACGCCAAGAAAGTCCAGCGCGAACAGCGCCGCGCCGTTCGTCTGTATTAATTTACAGACCTTCGTCGCAAGCTTCTGCCTTGCCCGGCCAACCAGCCGGGCTGTCGGCAGTTCCAGCTTCGCTTTTTTTGCGTTAACTGGATTGCGCGTTAGCTAGATTGATTGATCTCGTTCAGGCCGCCGATGCGACTCAGACATTCAATCAAGCACGTCCAGCCTGTTCACAGGCTACATTGGTCATGCCCACTCGGGCAGCAGACGGCCGATGACAAGACGAGTATGCCTTGATGACTTCGCAAGAAGCTCAGCCAAGGCAGCGTCTTCCGTGCACCCAGGCTTATGTATCCGGGTTTTGTCACACTCAGGTGGACACCCAGCGTGAAGCCTTCTGACCTGTCCGCAGGCTCAAGTTTATTTCCTTTCAGACCTACACCGCCCATCGGATGCAAAGACGTGCCCGTTGATTGCTCACGTCTTCAAAAAAGACGGCTGACAGGCTGACGGAACGCTCGTAGAGTCTCCCGATACTTTTGCACCACGCTTGAATGATGAGAACGCCATGGCCGGGCTGATTCCCCAGAGCTTTATCGACGACCTTCTGAACCGCACCGACATTGTCGATGTAGTCAGTTCGCGCGTGCAGCTCAAGAAAGCCGGGAAGAATTACACCGCCTGTTGCCCTTTCCACAAAGAGAAAACACCCTCTTTCAGCGTCAGCCCGGACAAACAGTTCTATTACTGCTTCGGTTGCGGCGCTGGCGGCAACGCGCTTGGCTTCATTATGGACCACGACAATCTGGATTTCCCCCAGGCTGTTGAGGACCTCGCCAAGGCCGCCGGTATGGAAGTGCCTCGCGAACAGGGCGTAAAAGGCCAGAAGCCCCGCCAGCCAACCGATTCCCCGCTCTACCCGCTGCTGACCGCAGCCGCCGAGTTCTATCGCCAGGCCTTGAAAAGCCATCCATCGCGCAAGGCAGCAGTGGATTACCTCAAAGGCCGCGGGCTGTCCGGTGAAATCGCCAGGGACTTTGGCCTGGGCTTCGCCCCTCCCGGCTGGGACAACCTGTACAAGCACCTGAGCAGCGACTCATTGCAGCAAAAGGTGATGATCGATGCCGGCCTGCTGATCGAAAATGCTGAAACCGGGAAACGCTATGATCGCTTCCGTGACCGGGTGATGTTTCCAATCCGTGATTCACGCGGACGCGTCATTGCCTTTGGCGGTCGCGTACTGGGCGATGACAAGCCCAAATACCTGAACTCGCCGGAAACACCGGTTTTCCACAAGGGCCAGGAGCTGTACGGGCTGTTCGAAGCCCGCAAATTCAATCGCAACCTTGATGAAATCATCGTCGTTGAAGGCTACATGGACGTCATCGCCCTGGCCCAGCAAGGTTTGCGCAATGCCGTGGCCACGCTGGGTACCGCGACCAGCGAAGAGCATTTGAAACGCCTGTTCCGGGTCGTGCCCAACGTGCTGTTCTGCTTCGACGGCGATCAGGCCGGACGCAACGCTGCATGGCGTGCGCTGGAAGCGACCCTGTCGAACCTGCAGGACGGACGGCGGGCGCGCTTTCTGTTTCTTCCCGAAGGCGAAGACCCGGACACGCTGGTGCGCTCCGAAGGCACCGACGCGTTCAAGGCACGCATCAATCAGCACGCGCAGCCGCTTGCCGATTATTTTTTCGAGCAACTGACCAAAGAGTCTGACCCGCGCTCGCTGGAAGGCAAGGCACACATGGCCACCCTCGCGGCGCCACTCATCGATAAAGTGCCTGGGGCGAACCTGCGCATTCTGATGCGCCAACGCCTGACCGAAATTACCGGGCTTACCGGCGAGGCCGTCAGTCAACTGGTACAGAGCGCGCCGGCGGATGCACCGCCGAGCTACGACCCCTACGTCGATTACGACGCCATGCCTGACTTTGCCGATTACCAGCCTCAAGGCGGTTATGAGCCACAGCAGGAATGGACGCCAAAGAAAACCGGCGGTCAGAATCAAAAAAAATGGGACAACAAATCCTGGGGCAAAAAAGGCAAGCGCCAGGACTTCGAACCTCGAACGCCGCGCGTACCGACCGCTGTCGAGCCGCCCATGCAGGCCGCACTGAGAACATTGCTGCACCACCCTGAACTGGCCGAAAAGGTCGAAAATGCCAGCCATTTCGCTGCAGAAGACCAATCTAACGCGCAACTGCTGGTCGCCCTTATCGAAGCCAGGCAAAAGAATCCGAACCTGCGGTCGTTACAGTTGATAGCGCGATGGCACGGGACTGAACAGGGCCGTTTGCTACGCGCCCTGGCAGAAAAGGAATGGCTGATTGAGGCCGACAACCTTGAACAACAGTTTTTCGACACTATAACTAGCTTATCCGCTCGCCAACGCGAGCGCAGTCTGGAACATCTGATCAGCAAGGCTCGTCAAACCGAGTTGAGCGCAGAAGAGAAAATTCAGCTTAGGGAACTGCTAAATCGCAATGTTCCCGCACAAACCCCGACCTCAACTGGCGCGTGAGGTCATAGCTCGGGTATAATCCTCGGCTTGTTTTTTGCCCGCCAAGACCTTCAGTGGATAGGGTGTTATGTCCGGAAAAGCGCAACAGCAATCTCGTATCAAAGAGTTGATCACCCTGGGTCGTGAGCAGAAGTATCTGACTTACGCAGAGGTCAACGATCACTTGCCCGAGGATATTTCAGATCCCGAGCAGGTGGAAGACATCATCCGCATGATCAACGACATGGGGATCCCGGTACACGAGAGTGCTCCGGATGCGGACGCCTTGATGCTGGCCGACGCCGATACCGACGAGGCAGCCGCAGAAGAAGCGGCTGCAGCGTTGGCAGCGGTCGAGACCGACATCGGTCGTACCACCGATCCCGTTCGTATGTACATGCGTGAAATGGGCACCGTTGAACTTCTGACCCGTGAAGGCGAAATCGAAATCGCCAAACGTATCGAAGAAGGCATCCGTGAAGTGATGGGCGCAATTGCGCACTTCCCTGGCACGGTTGACCATATTCTTTCCGAATACACACGTGTCACCAGTGAAGGCGGTCGCCTCTCCGATGTTCTGAGCGGCTACATCGACCCGGACGACGGCATTGCGCCGCCTGCCGAAGTCCCGCCGCCTGTCGACCCCAAAGCCGTCAAGGCCGAAGGTGCCGATGACGACGAGGAAGAGTCGGCAGACGCCAGCGACGAAGAAGACGAAGTCGAGAGCGGTCCTGATCCGGTCATCGCCCAGCAGCGCTTCGGTGCGGTTTCCGATCAAATGGAAATCACCCGCAAGGCGCTGAAGAAATTCGGTCGCGACGACAAGCACGCCATTGCCGAAATGGTTGCACTGGCCGAACTGTTCATGCCGATCAAACTGGTCCCGAAACAGTTTGAAGGTCTGGTAGAACGTGTACGCGGTGCCCTCGAGCGTCTTCGTGCCCAGGAACGCGCCATCATGCAGCTGTGTGTACGTGATGCACGTATGCCGCGCGCCGACTTCCTTCGCCAGTTCCCGGGCAACGAAGTTGACGAAAGCTGGACTGACGCACTGGCCAAGGGCAAGAGCAAATACGCCGAAGCCATTGGTCGTCTGCAGCCTGACATCCAGCGTTGCCAGCAGAAGCTGTCGGCACTGGAAGAAGAGACCGGCCTGAAAATAGCCGAGATCAAGGACATCAACCGTCGCATGTCGATCGGTGAGGCCAAGGCCCGCCGCGCGAAGAAAGAGATGGTTGAAGCGAACTTGCGTCTGGTTATCTCCATCGCCAAGAAGTACACCAACCGTGGCCTGCAATTCCTCGATCTGATCCAGGAAGGCAACATCGGCTTGATGAAGGCTGTGGACAAGTTCGAATACCGTCGTGGCTACAAGTTCTCGACCTATGCCACCTGGTGGATTCGTCAGGCGATCACTCGCTCGATTGCCGACCAGGCCCGCACCATCCGTATTCCGGTGCACATGATCGAGACGATCAACAAGCTCAACCGTATTTCCCGACAGATGTTGCAGGAGATGGGTCGCGAACCGACTCCGGAAGAGCTGGGTGAACGCATGGAAATGCCTGAGGACAAAATCCGCAAGGTATTGAAGATCGCGAAAGAGCCGATCTCCATGGAAACCCCGATCGGCGACGACGAAGATTCGCATCTGGGTGACTTCATCGAAGACTCGACCATGCAGTCGCCAATCGATGTCGCCACTGTTGAAAGCCTGAAAGAAGCGACACGCGAAGTGCTGTCGGGCCTTACCGCCCGTGAAGCCAAGGTTCTGCGTATGCGTTTCGGCATCGACATGAATACCGATCACACGCTTGAAGAGGTCGGTAAGCAGTTTGACGTTACCCGCGAGCGGATTCGTCAGATAGAAGCCAAAGCACTGCGCAAGCTGCGTCATCCGACAAGAAGCGAGCATCTGCGCTCGTTCCTCGACGAGTAATCGCATCTTTGAGTCAAACAAAACCCCCGGCCTGCCGGGGGTTTTGCGTTTCCGGGAAAAAGAAATCCAGATTTGCAGGTCCAGTCGTCAATTGATCAAATCAAACAGATGTCAGACGTCGGTCTAATTGCAGGCCCTGACGAATTGACCTACAACTATGTATCACACAGGACACAAGCGCTCTCAGTCCAGCCTTGGCCAGTGATTGTTACAAACTCACGCTACAACAATATCAGCGATAGTCAGACACGGACGTAAGCCGCATATGCGTGAAGTAATAATCGACACCAATGACCGGGAAGCGTCGTGCCTGTCCGAGGGAAAATTCGCCTCGGTCTTCGCTCAGTGCCCGGATGCCATGATCATCGCAAGCCTTGCCGACGGGCATATCATGGATGCCAATGCGGCATTCGTTGAACGGACCGGCCTCGCCCTTGACGAAGTGATCGGAAAAACGCCCACCGAACTAGACCTGTGGGCAGTGCCAGGTATAGGCCCAAAAGTTTTGCAGCAACTGCAGACAGGTAACATCCACAATCTGGAGATACCCTTTCGGCGCAAGAACGGCGAAACCTTTTCCGGGCTTATGTCCGCCCAGCCTTTCGACCAGAGCTCGACGCCAGCTGTGCTGGTCATAGTGCGTGACATCACCCAGCGCAAGCAGGCCCAGCAGCAACTTCAACTTTCCGAAGAAAAATTCGCCAAGGCTTTTCATGCCTCGCCTGACGGGCTGGCTATCACCCGCCAGCAGGACGGGATGCTTTTGGAGGTGAATGGAGGTTTCTGCCGCATCACGGGGTATAGCGAAGCGTACTGCCTTGAGCACTCGACATTCGACCTCGGCATCTGGGTGGATCTGGGCGACCGCTACAGGCTCATTGAGCAGCTGAATCGGCACGGCTCCGTACGGGACTTCAGGGCCCGGCTTCGTAATGTTGATGGCAGTATCAAACTGTGCGAACTGTCCTCGCACCCACTCGTCATCGCAGGCGACGACTGCCTGCTGACGATTGCACGGGATATAACCGAAAGCAGGCAAATGCAGGAAAAACTGCACCTCGCTGCAACGGTGTTCGAGAGCACCGCCGAGGGCGTGCTCATTACCGACACCAACCAGCGCATCAATGCCGTCAACCGTGCCTTCACTGAGATTACCGGCTACAGCGAGAGCGAAGCCATCGGCCAGACACCTCGCCTGCTCGCCTCAGGCCAGCATGACAGCGCGTTCTACGCCTCAATGTGGCATCAACTTGCAGCCGAGGGCCACTGGCAGGGCGAGATCAGCAACCGGCGCAAGAGCGGCGAGCTCTACCCAAGCTGGCTGACGATCAATGCAGTGCGCAACAAAGCCAACCTCACCACCCACTTCGTCGCCGTATTCGCTGACATCTCCAGCCTCAAGCACGCCCAGGCGCGCCTCGACTACCAAGCCCACCACGACCCGCTCACCGGCCTGCCCAACCGAACCCTGTTCGAGAGCCGCCTTCAATCAGCATTACTGCACAGCGAAGAATCCGGCAGCCTTGGCGCAGTACTGTTCCTCGATCTGGACCGCTTCAAACACATCAACGACAGCCTGGGCCACCCGGTCGGCGATCTGCTGCTCAAGGGCATCGCACACCGGCTCAAGGAGACCCTGCGCGATGTCGACACCGTCGCGCGCCTTGGTGGTGACGAGTTCATCGTTCTGTTGCCTGGTCTGCTGCAGCCCAGCGACGCACAAGCCATTGCCAACAAACTGCTAGCCTGCTTCAACACCCCTTTTGAAGCTGGCGAACATGAGCTCTACATCAGCCCGAGCATCGGTAGCTGCGTTTTCCCGACTGACGGGACCGACGTAGCAACGCTGGTCAAAAACGCCGACGCCGCGATGTACCGCTCCAAGGCCAAGGGCCGCAACCGGGTCGAAAGCTATACCAGCGACCTCACCATACAGGCCAGCGAACGTATCGCCCTTGAGCAGGAATTGAGGAGAGCGCTGGACCGCAATCAGCTGTCCCTGGCCTACCAGCCCAAAATCAGCCTTCTGACCCACACGCTGATAGGCGCAGAAGCGCTGATCCGCTGGAACCACCCAACCTTCGGCGACGTGCCGCCCGAACACTTCATACCGTTGGCCGAAGAAAACGGCATGATCCTGCAAATCGGCGAATGGGTGCTGGAGCAGGCCTGCCAGCAGATGGGCAAATGGCACAAAACCTGTCAGCCGTTCGGCCCAGTGTCAGTCAACCTGGCAGGCGCGCAACTGCGCCAGACGAACCTTGTCGAACACATCGAACAACTGCTGGCCGACAATGGCCTGGAGCCAGGCTGCCTGCAACTGGAAATCACCGAACACTTCATCATGAGCCAGACCCAAGAGGCGCTGGCAGTGCTGCACAAACTGAAGAAACTTGGCGTGCAGCTGGCCATCGACGACTTCGGCACCGGCTATTCCTCACTGAGCTACCTCAAACGCCTGCCGCTGGATATCCTCAAGATCGACCAGTCCTTCGTTCGCGGCCTGCCCGAAGACACCCACGACGCCGCCATCGTCCGCGCCATCATCGCCCTTGGGCGCAGCATGCAACTTACCGTGATAGCCGAAGGCGTAGAGAACAGCGAACAGCAGCAATTCCTGACCCGAGAGGGCTGTGAACAGATCCAGGGCTACATCATCAGCCTGCCCCTTCAACCCGAAGAATTCAGCGAGAGATTTCTTCTTATGAATCTTTCGGACGTTTCGGATAGCACAGCCGCGAAACCGCCGTTATAATCCGCGGCCTACTGAGGGCCCATAGCTCAGTTGGTTAGAGCAGAGGACTCATAATCCTTTGGTCCACGGTTCGAGTCCGTGTGGGCCCACCATACTCAAAGCCGCGCATTGCGCGGCTTTCGCGTTTCAGGATGGTATATCTCAGATACAGGTCAGCTTTTGCGCTCCCCCCTATCGCGGCCTTCCCGGTGAGATTCAGGTTCAAGCCCGCTTGGGCAACTTCCAGTTCGGCCGGATGAAGTGGCAGGTATACCCGTTCGGTATCCGCTCCAGATAATCCTGATGCTCCGGCTCCGCTTCCCAGAACTCGCTGGCGGGCTCGATTTGCGTCACCACACGCCCCGGCCATAGCTTGGAGGCGTCCACGTCAGCCGCGGTATCTTCGGCAATATCCCGTTGCTGTTCGCTCAGGTAGTAAATCGCCGAACGATAGCTCGGCCCAAGATCATTGCCCTGCCGGTTAGGCGTGCTCGGGTCATGGATCTGGAAAAAGAACTCAAGAATCTGCCGGTAGCTGATCACCGCCGGGTCAAACACGATCTCAATCGCTTCGGCATGGTTGCCGTGATTGCGGTAGGTGGCGTTCGGTACTTCGCCACCGGTGTAGCCGACTCGCGTATGCAGCACGCCGGGGTAGCGTCGCAACAAATCTTGCATGCCCCAGAAGCAGCCGCCGGCAAGGATGGCGGTTTCGGTTGGGTTGGTCATGGTCTGTCCTTGCGGTTCATGGAGACAGGGATAGTTATGGGGTGATGTCGGGCAATACCAAGCCGGACGAAGTAAAAAACAGGATCGTATTGCGGAACGAGTACACGTCCTAAAGAAGCCTTTGCCTTGCTCAGTTGCCTGCAGTTGCATCAGGATCCGCTGGTTTGTGCGCTTGAGCCAGCGTCTCTAAGGTGGTTCCGTCGCTGACAACTGAGTGATCGGATTTAGTTGACCACTACAATCAGCACCATTCAATGAACTCATTGCGATCAGGAAAAGGGTCATGCCCGTACGTAGAATCAGGCTGATCATGCCCTGCTCCGCATCTGGTTTGCGTAAGCCCTCGATTGAGGCGGCGCTGCCGAATCTGCTCGCCAAGACCTGACGGCTCAGAGCTACACACAGGCCATTCCAAAGCCACTACCCCAACCATGTTCGTCCCCAATTCAACCTCGATGCCCACGCCCTCCAGCTGCCCCACCTCTATCCATTCCCCCAACTCACGCCCATGCAGTTTCAAAAAAGCTTCTCGCTCACACCAGGCCCTGGCAAACGCGACCGAGCGTGTCGCCTCGCAAACATCCCGCAGTCGCGCACCCACATCTGGCCCGAGATAATCCTGCGCAACAACCTGCCAGTCCGGTACAGGCTAGACCTGCATCAAGTCCACGCCCACCGCTCCGTTGAGATTGATCGCAGCCAGAGAAAATCCAGCTTCGTGGCTGATGGAAAAACCGGGCTCCGGCAGGCCGTCGATCATCAATCGCGGCGCAACACCTGGAGTGCTGATGAACGTGATCGCGTCCGGGGGCAATTCGAGCCACTGCTCCACGGCTATACGCGCGCAGGTCCGAATGCGGTTTCTCGCGTCATCTCTTGCAGAGCCAGGCCTGGTGACGCAACTGACCAGCAATACACCTTGGTGCGGGAATAGCCTGGGAGGGGCAAGCTGGCCATTTTCATCAAATGTCCAGCTCGCTCCAGGCCTCATGCTTTGTCAGGTGCCGCCGGGCAGCCGGCCCAGCGACTGCTCGCGGGGATGTGTTCGCCTTTCATCACCAGGGTCAGTGGGCCAAGGTGTGCATCGTTGCCGACCACGGCGCTGCGTGGCCCCATGTACACGCGCTCGCCGATGATGACGTGGTCGATTTTCATGACCCGGTCTTCAAACAAGTGTGTTTGCGGGCAGGCACCGGCATTCAGTTCGCTGTCTGCGCCGATGCTGACGCAGTCGAATTCGGTGATGTCGGTTGTGTCCATGTAAACCCCTCGGCCAATCTTGCAGCCGAGCAGGTTGAAGGCCAGCGGCAGCCACGGAGTACCACGCAGGTAGCGCATGAAGTTTGGTGCGGCCATGCCTTCATAGAGGCTCGTGATGCCTTCCGAGAGCCATACGAATGGCGTCCACATAGGGTCAGCGCGTTTGCGATAGCGCCCCATGACCAGCCGCTTCAAGGCTGCGATCAACAGAAAGTTACCCACGCTGTAAGCCAGGCCGATTACGGCAAGGTACGCCAGCACAGCACCCCAGCGCGCTTGGTCGGCGAGTGGCATCAGGTCAAGCATCACCGTATAGCCAACCGCAATCACCACCGCGTGCGGGGTGACGATGCGTACACCTTCGACCAGACCTCGGGCCAGACGACGCAATGCCGAAGGCTTGAAGGTCAGCGATTCAGGAGCACCTCTTACCTGCTCGCGGGCTGGCAGGTGGATCGGTGGTGAGCCCAGCCAGGTATCGCCATCGGCCATCTTGCTGTTATGCGGTACACAGGAGTGGACGCCGATCAGGACGTTTTCCGGCAGCACCGTGCCATCTGGAATGTAACCGCCGTTGCCAACAAAGCTGCGATTGGATACGACTGTGGGTTGCATGGTCATCCAGCCGCCATCGATACGCTCATCGCCCAGCATCACCGCATCGGCGATAAAGGTTTCATCGCCCAGGGTCAGCATGTCCGGAATGACGCCCTGGGCGCTGGAAATCTCGGCGTCTCGCCCTACTTTCGCACCCAACAGTCGATACCAGAAGGGCGAGTACACCGTGGCATAGATGCCGGAAAGCACATTGAGGCTGGCCTCTTGAATCTGGCTGATCAGCCACTTGGCGCAGTAAGTATTGCTGTGTACCGCGTAGCGACCCGGCTTGAGACGTGGAAAGACGATCCAGCGCAATGCCGCAGACGCCAGAACAGTCGCAACGATCAGCACCGCACTGGCCGGAAACGCGAGTATGAAATAGCGAGCCAGTTGCCCCGCCGCCCCGCTGCCCTCAAACCACGGCAGCACGTGCCGGGTATCGAACCAGTCGATCAGGAAAAAAGTCGGGAAGACCGGAATGAAGAACAGCGTGGCAACCGACAGAATGCCGAGGGCAAAGAACAGTTTTTCTGCACGCAAGCGCGCACGACTTGCCACGGGCCGCGCAGGCTGACTGAGCGTGTCGAACGCGCCGACATCACGCGCAGGCGAGCCCTGCCAGATACGCCCCGCCGGAACTTCCCTGCCGTCAGCAATGGCCGATTGCGCTTCAAGATGCCCCCACGGACCGATAGCCGTATTGCCCTCCATGATCACGTAGGAACCCACACAGGCATTGTCCTGCAAGGCGATACTTCCCAGATGCAGCTGGCCCCGCTCGACGCGTGCGTTCTCGAAGCTCACGCCGTTGCCGACGCTGACCCCGTCACCGATTTCCAGCAGGTCGTGGGCCCGTACTGTGGCCCCGCCGATAATCACTTCCTCACCGATCTTTGCTCCCAGGGCGCGCAGCCACAGGGGATAAAGCGAAGAACCACTCAACAGGTAAGTCGGTGCCGACTCGACCATACGGTCGGCGGCCCACCAGCGAAAATAAGTGACGCCCCACAATGGATATATTCCAGGCTTCAGGCGACCAACGATCAGCCATTTGGCCGCCCATGCGATGAAAAACTGCAGAACGGTGGCAATCAGAAACACCGAGATAGAAGCCAGAGTCGCCAGAGCCACAGAGTCGTCAGGCGAGCCGGTAAGCAAGTGGTAGGTAAAGAACGGCGCGAGCCACTGGGTCATTCGCAGGCTGACCATTACCGGCAATGCCAGGGCCTGAGCCACGCCGCAGCGCCAGCGACGCCACGCAGACGGAGGCGTCCAGTCGACCGGGGCAGCCATTTCTTGTGGCGCTTGATCCAGCACTTCGGCAATCGCACTGATACGGCGCTGCTGGTAAATGTCGCGCACGGTGATTTGTGCAAAGCGAGGGTTCGCCCGCAAGGCCGAGGCCAAACGTGCTGCAAAGAAGGAATGCCCGCCCAGATCGGTGAAAAAGTCCGCATCGCGGCGGATCGGCATGCCAGGAAAGAGTGTGGCCAACGCAGCAAACAGTGCGATTTCGCCTTCAGTTTCAGCCACGTCGGACTCTGCGTCAGCACCCGCGGCATCAACCGTCAACGGGCGGGCCTTGAGTGTTTTGCGGTCGATTTTTCCTGACGTGAGGCGCGGCATGCTGTCGAGCAGCTCGAAATGCCCCGGCACCATGTAAGACGGCAACCGGGCCTGCAAGACCTTGCGCAACTGACTGGTGAATGTGGAGTGCGTCGATGTGTCGCAAACCAGATAAGCAATCAGTTGATCAACGCCACCCTCGTTGCGCAACAGGACGGCAACGGTACCTACGCCGGGTTGTTGCGCCAACAGCGCTTCAATCTCGCCCAGTTCGACGCGAAAGCCACGAATTTTTACCTGATCATCGGCTCGTCCCAGGCATTGTACTTGCCCTTCATCGTCGATCCGCGCGAGGTCGCCGGTCCGGTACAGGCGCGCATCGTGATAGCCGGTGGACCACGGGTTAGGCAGGAATTTTTCCTGGGTCAGCTCCGGTCTGCCCAGATAACCTTCAGCCAGACCGGGGCCGATGATGCACAGTTCGCCGACTTCGCCACGGGGCAGGAGGCTGGGTGCCAGACTGCTGCCGACCGCTGGGTCATTGGCGATTACCAACAGGCCATAGTTGGGTAGCGGCGTACCAATCGAGACCGGGCGACCACGCGACAACCGCGCCAGGCTCGCCGACACTGTGGCTTCGGTGGGGCCGTAGGTGTTGAACATTTGCCGGTTCGGCGTGGCCCAGCGGTCGACTAGCGATTCAGGGCACATCTCGCCGCCCAGATTGATCACCCGCAGGCTGGGAACATCCTCACTGAACAGCGACAGCAAGGTAGGCACCGCGTGCAAAACGCTGATGCGCTGCTCGTTCAGCAGACGCGGCAGGGTTTCGGGGTCTCCGCTGGTTTCCTTCGGGCCTATCCACAGCGTTGCGCCCACCAGATAGGCAATCCAGATTTCCTCGAATGACATGTCGAATGCCACGGAAAAGCCCTGATAAACCCGGTCGCTGGAGCGGATACCGAGTATCGCGTTTTCACTGCGCAGGAAATGGCAGATGCTGCGCTGGGAAATCAGGATGCCCTTGGGCTTGCCGGTGGAACCGGAGGTGTAGATCACGTACGCGGGATGATCGGGAAGCACACCACTGCGGCGCACCAACGCTGCGTCGGTCGGTGTCAGCAGCGCTTCGGCCATCCATACGTTCAGACCGCTACCAGCCAGCAACGAGCTCAGCGCATTACAGGACACCAGACCCACTGCGCTGGCATCGTCCAGGCATATCTGCAGACGCTCAACCGGCGTGTCCTGATCCAGAGGCAACCAAGCGGCACCCGCCTTGGCGATACCGGCCTGCATCACCAGAAGCTCAATGCCTCGCGGCAACCACAGACCAACGATGTGCCCAGGCCTTACGCCAGCCTTGATCAGCGCAGAAGCTACCTGATCAGCCTGCCGGTCCAGTTCCCCATAACTGATCCGGTGCTCGCCGAAGATCAGTGCCACTTGCTGCGGACTGCGCCGGGCGCTGGCTTCCAGCAGATCGGCCAGCACTTCCTCGCGTAGCAGTTCAGGTTGAATCGGACCGTAAATCACGTCCGTCGATTGTTCGTTCTGGCAGGTCTGCAGCAGGTTCAGGTTATTCATGGCAGCAAATATTCGCTCGTCTGAAGGAGATGCCTGAGATTTCTGGTTATGGGGTCAGAGCCGGTCCATCAGCGAGTGGCGTGCCTTTTGTGGTGACAAGGTGTCCACGATATTTCTGTTTTGATACATTTTGGCTGGAGCGCTGCAGCTCTCACCGTGGTGAAAGAGCAGGCTGGCAAGGCGAATATGGCAAAGACTGGCTGTATGAATCTTGAACAACAAAACGAAGGTGGCGGATAGCCAACAAGGCATTTATGTATCGACCTTGCAGATCGATGAGGAAAGCGCAGTTCGCTAAAGTGGATTACATCCATGACTTGGCGCGGGTTAAAGCAGACGCCACAGGGTCTCACGCGTCGCAGGATCGAAAATCTGCGACTGACGCTTCATGACGCGCCGTAACCCATCGCCAATACAATCCGTCGGCATCGGACAGAACCCATGCTGCCGAAACCATGGGCCATTCCAGGGCGGTTCGCAAAATGTTGTCAGGCTTACCGCATCAAGCCGACGCAAATGCGCGTATGCCACGACAGACGACAGCAGGCTTTTTCCAACGCCCTTGCCTGAAGCAAGAGGTTCGACCGAGATATTGTCCAGGTATAAGTCATCATCCAGTAGGCGCATGGCTACGAAACCGATGACTTCATCGCTATGCCTGTCGACAGCAACCATGACCCGGCAGGCTTCGAATCTGTCTGCGCCCAGCGGTGGGCTTTCGGCGACATGAGCCAAAGAGGGAATGATCGTATACCGCTGACGAGCCCGCACAGAGAGACGCTGCAACTGCTCCAGATCGTTGTCATGCGACAACCGCAGTTCAAATTCCATTGGGCTTTTCTCCTTGGCCGCTCAACACTGCAGGTAAGGACGGCAACACGCATCAAGTGCTGCAGCCGTCCTTGTGCTCTTCAAGCCAGGCAGGGCTCAGCGCCTGACTGAAGAACAGCTATTTGCCATAGCGGCTGATGAACAGCGCGGCGCGTTTGGTCACCACGGGCAGCGAACTCAGATCGATGGTTTCATTCTCGCTGTGGGCACCCTGCCCCCACGCGCCAAGACCGTCCAGGCTCGCCGTTACATATTTGTTCACATAGGAAATATCGGCACCACCTCTTTCCGCTGACGGAGCCGATTCCAGTGCAGGTCCATCAAGGTCCTGGCTGACCTTGCTGTAGGCTTGCAGAAGTTTGCGATTACTTTCGCGATCAGCCATGACTGGCATGATTGCCTTGATCTTCAACTCGCTATGGGTCTGTGCCAGCGAGTGACTGGCTATTTCCTGCAGTCGGGCTTCGGCAGAGCTTCGCTGTTCTTCGCTGCTGAACCGCAGGTCGCCGTGCACGGACGCTATTCTGGCAATTGTGGTTTTTCTCCCCGAGGCAGTGCCTTGTCCGCTGGACACATCTTCCTGGGCTGTGGCGCCACCCAGAATGAGCCCTGGGTTAATGGTCAAGCCTTGCTCACCGGAGAGTTTGGAGCGAATTTCATCAAGCACCCGGGCCGACTCGTACACCGCACCGAAACCGGTTTCAGGCTGAAAAATAGTCGCTGAGTGCTTGTCTATGCCGGTACTGGTCAGAAACCATTCGCTCAGCCCTCTGCGCTCGGTGATCAACTGGTTGGGCGACAAGGCGAATTCAAAGCCCAGTGCTATATCACTTCTTTTGGCTTCGGCAATCAGCCATTCTCTGGAAATTTCAGTCGGCCTGGCCGCCAGCTCTTCGTCACCAACCAGGACCACAGAGATATTCATGTCCTGCAATGCGCCGCTGTGCTTCAGCGCCTGCAAGGCGTAAAGAATGGTGACCAGGCCGCCCTTATCGTCGATCACTCCGGGGCCTTTGGCTTTTTTGCCGCCATCTATCAACGAATACTCCTGAAACTTGCTGGTGGCCGGAAACACTGTGTCCAGATGGCCTATCAGCAGGATTCGTTTCGCAGACTTGTTACCGTCATGCACCGCGACAAGGCTACCCGCATGGTTCATCCCTGCCGGCAGCTCGTGCCAACGGGTATCGAAGCCCAGCGCTTCCAACTCTGCCTTCATCAAATCCCCAACCTTGACGACACCGTCTACGTTGTCCGTGCCACTGTTGATGTTCACCAGTTTTTCAAGCAACGCGACCTGCTCGACACTGTGACTGTCGACGTACGAAGTAATGCTCTGTTCATCGAGCATCGTTCCTGCCAATGCGCCATGGCAGAAAAACAACGTCGTGAGCAGGGAAATACTTTTTTTCATGGAAGATAAACTCCGCTTGGCCATTAGTGATGACTGGGCCATTGCGCCCGGGATCTCATCAGATTGCCCACAAGGAGCGATGCTGTGCCGTCATAAGTGTCGGGAAGGCTGATACGGTTCCATTGCGCCAGCAAGTGAACCACTATGAAGGAGGACGAAAGGTAGTTGAATTTTTTCGGCCCGAAACCTTGTCTGGACGATGAGCCGAATAGCCAGCACAATCGGCTCACCTTATGAGCCGATTAAACCCGTATTCGGCTCGCCGCAAAGGCATATCCAATGTCCGAACATCTCTGGATATACTAGCGCTTCAAACGCGCTGCACTGGTCGCATCGACCGCAGCATCGAGCTCTGCACCGGCCAGAAATTGACTGTAATAGTCATGCAGCTCGGCTTCCCAGCCTGCCACTTCATCAAGAGCTGCCTCGGCTTCTTCCTTGTTCAGGGCAAAGTGGGCGTGCTGGCTGAGCAGATTGCCACGGTTAAGACGTGGCCCTTCGATACCGACTGACATGGCGAGTGCCTGAGCAGGCCCTTCGTCCAGAATTGGCAGTACGTCGTACAGCGGCGATAACCTCCAGACGCCTTCTTTCCAGATGACGGCATGGTTACGAGGATGATCGTCGGCGTTACCGACCAGTACGTTATAAGCAATGCGTCGGTACAGTTCCTGTCGGTCCTGGTCTGGCGCACCACGGCGATACAATTCATCTGCAAGTGCTGCATATTGCCAGTCCGGGTGTGTCGGGGCCTTCCACTCGGCGTCCAGCAAGGTCAAACCGCTGAGCATCGGCAGCCGGCGAAAGCGCCCGGTCGGCTCATCAAAGACGCGGTCGAAGCGCTCGACCAGAAGCGTATTGATTCTCTCGCCGCGATACAAAGAGGTGTTGGCCGCCTGAAGCCCTTTAAGCCCTGCGAACGTCATGCAGGCATGCTCCACAGAGGGCAGGTCATAATGATCGAACTTATCGCGAGGCTTGGCCAGAATCAGTTTTCTGTCACCCAGATACGTTCGCTTTGGACGAGCGCCGCCAGCGGAGGATCGCTGATCCCTGACTTTCAGCGCCTCCAATTGCTCACCACTAAGCTGGCTGTCGTAGATCGCTTCACAGGCATCGATGAAATGATCAAGCCCCTTGGCATGCAGGGCTTTGGGGGGCGTCTGGCCCAGTCCGTCCTGTGCAGTGCGAGCCAGTCCGGCCATGATGTTGCCCGCCCTGTCGCTGTTGGGAGATTTGAGCAAAAGCTGTATCGGGTCCAATGGGCCTTTTTCAACCCGATGCAACAACCGCTCCCCCCAGCCATCGGGCATAGCGTCATCGATAAAGCCCGGCACACCGCCATTTTTCGGCACGGAATAGGCCCGCGCAGACAACGGATACCTGACGGGGTCCGGCACCCAGATGTTCTCCTGCACTGCATCAGGTGAATACTGAAACGTCCCGACACCGGACTGGATCGTCAATTTGCCCAGCGTAAGCGTCTGTCCGCTGACAGGACACTCCATATAGATGTAGGCCTGAGCCATCAGAAGTCCTCCGGCTTGCTTCTGGGCAGGCGAACACGCTTACGGTCCGCGGCTTCAAGCTGTTCGACGCTAAACGACTCGTCGTCTCGCAGCCCCTGAAACAAGCGCTCTGACACACCCAGCCCCCAGACCACCAGCATGAAGTCGCGCAGCGATACGCCGTCTGCACTGCCCGCTTCGATGCGTCGAAATGTACGCAGCGAAATGCCCAGCCGCTCGGCAAGATCTACCTGGCGGACGCCCTGTTGTAGCCGGGCCTGCTTTACCAGCAGGGCAATCCGCAACAGCGTGTCGGTGCATTGAACAGGGAAAAAAGCTTTCATGAGCAGTTACCAGCGAGCAGGCGCGGGAATTCAAAGAATCACAAAGTAGCACGTTTGCAGGCTTAAACCTGTAGATAATAGATCACGAAAGTACACATTAATGACCATAAAGCCTCATATAAATGCATCTTAAAAAGTGCCGGATGTCATCCTTGCTGCATTCAGGGCGTCGTTCCTACCGCTTGAATCCACGATGTCATGTTCACTGATCGCCAACATACCCCACCCATCTCCTCTCAAAATGTGGCTTACTGAGACCTGCCATCATCCAATCAGGGAATCTCTTCCCTACCCTCGCGGTCTCTTAACGCATGACGAATTCGCGCTCTGCTTTCATACCCTCCTGGCTTCGCCCTGTTCTGCGTCCGCTGCTGGACCCGTATCGCCGTTATCGGCATGCGCGGCTTATCCACGCGGCGCGGATTGCGGTGGGCTTGCTGGTAACGATTCTGTTGACCACAGGCCTCAATCTGCCTCATGGCGAGTGGGCGTCGGTGACGATGCTGATCGTCATCGGCGGTTTGCAGCACCACGGCAACATCGGCAAAAAGTCAGTCGAGCGCGCCTACGGAACGTTGATCGGGGCTGGTCTTGGCCTGATCGTGGTGGTCCAGCAGGGCTATCTGGAAATGCCCTTGCTGACCTACGCAATGATGTCAGTGCTGTGCGGTTTTTTTGCTTATCACGCTATCGGCAAAGGCGGTTACACGGCGCTGCTGTCGGCGATAACGCTGTTTATCGTGGCCGGTCATGGCTACAACCCGATCAGTGACGGGTTGTGGCGCACCGTAGATATTTTGATCGGTATCGCGCTGGCGCTGGCCTTCTCCTTCGCCCTGCCGCTGTATGCCGTGTTTTCCTGGCGCTACAACCTGGCCAGCGGCTTGCGTGACTGCGCCAAGGTCTATGGACGTATTGTGCAAGGCCAGCCGGTCACCGCTGACGAGCATCTCAAGCTGACCGCCAGGCTCAACGCCACGATGCTGCAATTGCGCTCGCTGCTGCCGTCGGTTTCCAAGGAAGTGAAGATGTCCATGGTCGAACTGGACGCCATTCAAGGCCATTTCCGCATGTGCCTGAGCACCCTGGAAATTCTTGCCAATATTCGCCCCGCCGATCTGGATAAAGTCGCGGGCGAGTCGTTGAAGACTTCGCTGGATGGCGATTACCGGCAAATCCGTCGTCAGTTGATCGGCATGGCCCGCGCGCTGCAAACCGGCGCAACCGAGCGTCTGGTGCGCACATCGGAAAGCGCTCCCGCGCATCCGATCATTCCAGCCGAGTTGATGGGCTATCACTTGATGACTCAGCAATTGGCACAGAACCTGGACGGGCTCCAGGCACGCCTGGCCAAGACCGCCAAACGCTGGAAGTTTTAAGGAAATACCCGTGCCCGATACCCGCCCGCCCGTGCTGGACGAAATTGATCGCCAGTTGATCGCAGCGCTGCAAATCAATGCACGCGAAAGCGTCGCCATGCTCGCCCGTCAACTGGGCATCGCCCGCACCACCGTTACCTCCCGGCTGGCACGCCTGGAAAGCAGCAAGGTGATTACCGGCTATGGCGTGCGCCTCGGTCAGCGAGTGGTCAGTGGCGGATTGCAGGCGTATGTCGGCATCACCGTGCAACCCCGTTCGGGCAAGGAAGTGTTGCGGCGCCTCAGTGCCATGGCGCAGGTGCAGCAGTTATGTGCGGTCAGTGGCGAGTTCGATTATGTCGCGTGGCTGCGCACGGATTCTCCGGAGCAACTGGACCAGTTGCTGGACCTGATCGGCAGCGTGGATGGCGTGGAAAAAACCACCACATCGATTATCCTCAGCAGCAAGATCGACCGCGGGCAACCGGGATAAGCAAACCGTAGCTAGACGAAACCATACAAAATGACCAAAATTTTCGTCACTTCGCACAAATAAACAGCATAACGACGACACTTTGCGTCTTATTTACGTGCTCACCCTTCTCTAGACTGTTGTTTTTCGCCGTTGCCCATCAAGGTCCGTCATGAAGAACAACCGTCACCCTGCCAACGGCAAAAAGCCGATCACCATGTTCGGCCCCGACTTCCCCTTCGCCTTCGATGACTGGATCGAACACCCGAAAGGTCTGGGCAGTATTCCGGCTGAAAATCATGGCGCGGAAGTGGCGATTATCGGTGCCGGTATCGCCGGGCTGGTGGCGGCATACGAGCTGATGAAGATGGGCCTCAAGCCAGTGGTGTACGAAGCTTCCAAAATGGGTGGACGGTTGCGTTCGCAAGAGTTTGAGGGTGCCAAAGGCATCGTTGCCGAACTGGGCGGCATGCGCTTTCCGGTGTCATCGACCGCATTCTTTCATTACGTCGACAAACTGGGCCTTGAGTCCAGGCCCTTTCCCAACCCGCTGACCGCCGCTTCAGGCAGCACCGTCGTCGACCTGGAAGGCACCACCTATTACGCACAAATGCTCTCGGATCTGCCGGCGCTGTTTCAGGAAGTGGCCGACGCCTGGGCCGACGCACTGGAAAGCGGCTCGCAGTTCGGTGAAATCCAGCAGGCTATCCGTGACCGTGATGTGCCGCGCCTCAAAGAGCTGTGGAACAAGCTGGTGCCGCTGTGGGACGACCGCACCTTCTACGATTTCGTCGCGACGTCCAAGGCCTTCGCCAAACTGTCTTTCTATCATCGCGAGGTGTTTGGTCAGGTGGGCTTCGGCACCGGCGGCTGGGACTCGGATTTCCCCAACTCGATGCTGGAAATCTTCCGCGTGGTGATGACCAATTGCGATGAGCACCAGCATCTGATTGTGGGCGGCGTGCAGCAGGTGCCGGTCGGTTTGTGGAGCCATGTGCCCGAGCGTTGCGCGCACTGGCCCAAGGGCACCAGCCTGTCGTCGCTGCACTGCGGCGCACCGCGTCCTGGCGTAAAACGCATTGCCCGCGCCGAGAACGGAAGCTTTTCCGTGACTGACAACTGGGGCGACACCCGGCAATACGCCGCCGTGCTGACCACCTGCCAGAGCTGGCTGCTGACCACGCAGATCGAGTGCGAAGAATCGTTGTTCTCGCAAAAAATGTGGATGGCCCTGGACCGCACACGCTACATGCAATCCTCGAAGACTTTCGTGATGGTCGACCGTCCGTTCTGGAAAGACAAGGACCCGGAAACCGGCCGCGACCTGATGAGCATGACCCTCACCGACCGCCTGACCCGTGGCACGTACCTGTTCGATAACGGCGACGATAAGCCGGGCGTGATCTGCCTGTCTTACTCGTGGATGAGCGATGCGCTGAAGATGCTGCCGCAGCCTATCGAGAAGCGTGTGAAGCTGGCGCTTGATGCGCTGAAGAAGATCTATCCGAAAGTGGACATTGCAGCGCGCATCATCGGCGACCCGATCACCGTTTCCTGGGAGGCCGACCCGCACTTTCTGGGCGCCTTCAAGGGTGCGCTGCCGGGGCATTACCGCTATAACCAGCGCATGTATGCGCACTTCATGCAGCAAGACATGCCCAGCGAACAGCGCGGCATGTTCATCGCCGGTGACGATGTATCCTGGACACCGGCCTGGGTTGAAGGCGCAGTGCAAACTTCGCTCAACGCCGTGTGGGGCATCATGAACCACTTCGGTGGCAAGACTCACGCAGAGAACCCAGGCCCAGGTGATGTGTTCCATGAAATCGGCCCGATTGCACTGGGCGACTGACAGAAGGAAACCCCCATGCGCATTGCGCTGTATCAATGCTCGCCGTTGCCGCTGGATGTCAGCGGCAACCTGACGCGTCTGGAACACCAGGCCCAGGTTGCCGCAGAGCAAGGGGCCCAGCTGCTGATCTGCCCGGAAATGTTCCTGACTGGCTACAACATCGGAGCACAGGTGGTCAGTGAACTGGCGCAAGCGCAGGACGGTCCGGCGGCGACACGTATTGCCGCCATCGCGCAAGCCAGCAGCATTGCGATTCTGTACGGCTACCCGGAGCGCGGGCCTGACCAGCAGATCTACAACGCCGTGCAGTTGATCGACAGCCAGGGCACACGTCTGTGCAACTACCGCAAGACCCATCTGTTCAGTGAGCTGGACAGGTCGATGTTCGCAGCAGGCGAGGATCATTACCCGGTGGTCGAATTGAATGGCTGGCGTCTGGGCATGCTGATTTGCTACGACGTGGAGTTCCCTGAAAACACCCGTCGGCTCGCGCTGGCAGGGGCCGAGTTGATACTGGTCCCGACCGCGAACATGCTGCCTTACGACTTTGTCTGTGAAGTGACCGTACGGGCTCGGGCGTTCGAGAACCACTGCTACGTGGTGTACGCCAACTATTGCGGCAGCGAAGGCGAGATTCGTTACTGCGGGCTCAGCAGCCTCTGCGCACCGGACGGCAGCCGCCCGGTGCTGGCAGGTCAGGACGAAGGTTTGCTGGTGGGGACGCTGGACAAGGCATTGCTGGCCCAGGCCAGGACGGTGAACGACTATTTCGTTGATCGTCGGCCGGGGCTTTATGCGTCGCTGACTTGACCCTGAAGAGACCGGCACGCCTCTGGAAATAGCGCGTTTGCTTATCGTAATTCTCGTCGCTTATCGTGCCAATGCTCCGCGTTGGCATGCCGTTCTGGACGCTCTGCGTCCTCTATTTTGGAGGTTTGAGAAGCAGGCTCGCGAATGGGTCAGCTAATCCGCTAGCATGACGCTTCGCCTTGCAAAGCTTTCCGGACGCCCCTCATGCCCGCCGCACACTCCGCTGACACTCTACGCCTCACGCTGGCCAACGGCCTGAATGTGGTGCTGTGTCATGAACCGCGCCTCAAGCGCTGCGCGGCTTCATTGCGCGTAGCGGCGGGCAGCCATGATGCGCCGCGGGCCTGGCCGGGGCTGGCGCATTTTCTGGAGCATCTGTTGTTCCTCGGCACCGAGCGTTTCCCTGCCAGCGAGAACCTGATGACGTTCGTGCAGCGCCATGGAGGTCAGGTCAATGCCAGCACACGCGAACGCACCACCGACTTCTTTTTTGAGCTGCCGCAGGCGGTCTTTGCCCAAGGGCTGGAGCGACTGTGCGACATGCTTGCCCGGCCGCGCATGAGCATGACCGATCAACTGCGCGAACGCGAAGTGCTGCACGCCGAGTTCATCGCCTGGGTCGGCGATAGCGCAGCAAGCGATCAGGCGCGCCGGCTGGCACCGATCAATCCACAGCATCCACTGCGCGGCTTTCATGCTGGCAATCGCTATAGCCTGTCAGTGCCCAACCCGGCTTTTCAGCAAGCGTTGAAAGACTTTTACCGAGGCTTCTATCAGGCCGGGCAGATGACCCTGTGCCTGAGCGGGCCACTACCAATGGCCGAGCTGGAAACGCTGGCCATCAATCATGGCGCAATGTTCGCCAGCGGTGTGAAGGTCATACAGCAACCGCCTCCACCGCTGATTGTCAGTCGACCAAAGGCTGACGAGCAAAACCACCTGCTGTTTGCCTTTGAGGACTTGCCGGAAAAGTCTGACGAAGCGGTAGCGTTCTTCTGTCACTGGCTTAATGCCGCTCAGCCGGGCGGACTGATTGCCGAGCTGGTCGACAGGGGCTTTGCCCGCTCCATGAAAGCCGCACCGCTGTATCAGTTCGGCGGGCAGCTCTTGATTGATATCGAATTGAAAGATGCCCTTGCGAACACTCTCACCCTCAACAACCTGTTTTTCAGCTGGCTCGATTTTTTCAAGGCTCGCTGGCCGTTGCTGGTCGAGCAATACCAACGCCTAGAACAGCGCCGCCTGCACATGCTCGGGGCGTTGGCGCTGGCACATCATTACTGCCGCGAGACGCCTGCGCAGTTAAGCGAGCAAGGCAAAGAGGCATTGCGCGCGCTGCTTGTACAGTTCACGCCCGACGCGCTGGTCAGTTCCGCACTCGCCGATACCCACAGCATTGAGCAGGTCAATTGGCGTTTGCCAGCGCCGAACCCGTTTCTCGGTACGGCACTCAACAACAGCGATGAAGCCGCGTTTTATCTACGCTGGGAGCTGCCCTCACGGCAGCCAGCCCTCTGGCGGATGCTCGATGCAGGGCTCAAGCCATTGATCGAAGACGCACGTCAGGCCGGTGTAACCCTGACATTCAGTGCTTATGGGCCTTATTGGCAGCTTCAACTGAACGGCCTGCGCGAGCCAATGGTTGCGGTTATCGAACACGCTCTGCATCACTTGCAGCACCCTGAGCCTGTATCGCTGGCAGGCGACGAGCCTGAGCTGATTCCGATTCGTCAGTTGCTCAAACAGCTTGCCGATCATTACCTGAGTAGCGAGCCGCAGGTGACGGTTGGCGATCTGCCGAGCGTATGGGCGGCTGCGCGCTGGATCAGCTTAGCCAGTGGCTTCTGTGCTGCCAGCCAGCCCCTGATAGATGCCACATTGAATGCAGCACCGGGCGTTCGGCAAACAGACTCGCCAACGCTGCCAGCCACTCGAACAGGCAAACGCTGGGCGACTGAAGCGTCGTCCTCGTCGGAAGACGCAGTGCTGGTGTTTTGCCCGGCCCCTACGGCCTCCATTGAAGATGAAGCTGCCTGGCGGCTGCTCGCACACGTATCACAAGCGCCCTTCTACCAACGGCTGCGGGTCGAGCTGCAATTGGGTTACGCCGTGTTCAGTGGCATCAGGCAGATCAACGGAAGAACCGGGCTACTGTTTGGCGTTCAATCGCCCTCCTGCGCCGCGGGGCAGCTTTTTCAGCACATTGAGGCGTTCATAGGCAGATTGCCCGAGCGGATTCACGACGCAGATGTGCCTGAGCAGATAAAAGCCCTTTCGTCCCAATTCGAGCCGTCGAGCATGCCGGACCAGCAGCAGGCGGACATGCAGTGGCAAGCCCATCTTGCCGGGCATCAGGGTAGCCACTCGCAGGCGTTGCAAAGCGCTCTGTCAAATCTGGATACACACTCGTTACTCACTGCTGCGGAGCAACTGATCAATGCCACTGGCGGCTGGCTGATCGTGGCCAATCGCCCTGCCAGCGCGGCCATCCCGCTATCCTTACCTGAACGGTAATGGTCTTTCCTGCAGATTCCAGTCCTGCGCAATTGTTAAATTGAGTAACATAGCTCCCTAACTATCTGAACGTATGCCTTCAGCGATGCACTAAGATGTAGTCACCAACCGCAGCACTTATCCGAGGAGATTTTTATGTCGTGGACTAAACCTGCTTACACTGATCTGCGTATCGGTTTTGAAGTCACCATGTACTTCGCAAGCCGTTGATTTCAGTGCGCTGTGAAGCCTCGGTTCGCCGGGGCTTTTTTTATGGTTGTGGCTGTTTTTTATTTCAGAACGTGTGCCAGGAGCTGTCATGTACATCCAGATTCTAGGTTCTGCTGCTGGCGGTGGATTCCCCCAGTGGAACTGCAACTGCGTCAATTGCGCAGGTTTTCGCGACGGCAGCCTGCGTGCCCACGCGCGCACCCAGTCGTCAATTGCGCTGTCCGACGACGGCATAAACTGGGTGCTGTGCAACGCCTCACCGGATATCCGTGCGCAACTGCAGGGCTTTGCGCCGATGCAGCCGGGGCGCGCATTGCGCGACACCGGCATCAGCGCCATTGTGCTGATGGACAGCCAGATCGACCACACCACCGGTTTGCTCAGCCTGCGCGAAGGCTGCCCGCACCAGGTCTGGTGTACCGACATGGTCCATGAAGACCTGAGCACCGGCTTTCCGCTGTTCGAAATGCTCAAGCACTGGAACGGCGGCCTGAACTGGAACCGTATCGAGCTGCAAGGCAGCTTCGTGATCCCCGCCTGCCCGAACCTGCGTTTCACGCCCTTCCCGCTGCGTAGCGCCGCGCCACCGTATTCGCCGCACCGTTTCGACCCGCATCCGGGCGACAACATCGGCCTGCTGGTCGAAGACACCCGCACCGGCGGCAAGCTGTTCTACGCGCCAGGCCTGGGCAAGGTCGATGAAGCACTGGCCGAGAAAATGCGTGATGCCGACTGCCTGCTGGTCGATGGCACAATGTGGGATGACGACGAAATGCAGCGCCGTGGCGTCGGCACGCGAACTGGCAGGGAAATGGGCCATCTGGCGCAAAACGGCCCCGGCGGCATGCTGGAAGTGCTTGAAGGCTTCCCCGAGCAGCGCAAGGTGCTTATCCACATCAACAACACCAACCCGATTCTCGACGAAGACTCCCCGGAACGCGCGGAGCTGGTTCGTCGCAACGTCGAAGTGGCCTTCGATGGCATGAGCATCGAGCTTTAGGAGCTGACATGAGCGAATCGACTGCGCTGTCCCCCGCCGAATTCGAACAGGCCTTGCGCGCCAAGGGCGCCTATTACCACATCTATCACCCGTTCCATGTGGCGATGTACGAGGGCCGCGCGACCCGCGAGCAGATTCAGGGCTGGGTCGCCAACCGTTTCTACTATCAGGTGAACATTCCGCTCAAGGACGCGGCAATCCTGGCCAATTGCCCGGATCGCGAAATTCGTCGCGAGTGGATTCAGCGCTTGCTTGACCATGACGGCGCGCCCGGCGAAGACGGCGGCATCGAAGCCTGGCTGCGCCTCGGTCAGGCCGTGGGGCTGGATCCGGACCAGCTGCTCTCTCAGGAACTGGTGCTGCCGGGGGTGCGTTTTGCCGTTGACGCTTACGTAAATTTCGCCCGCCGCGCCAACTGGCAGGAAGCGGCCAGCAGCTCGCTGACCGAACTGTTCGCGCCGCAGATCCACCAGTCGCGCCTGGACAGCTGGCCGCAGCATTACCCGTGGATCGACCCGGCAGGCTACGAGTATTTCCGCACTCGCCTGGGCCAGGCCAGACGCGACGTGGAACACGGCCTCGCCATCACGTTACAGCACTACACTACCTATGAAGGCCAGCAGCGCATGCTGGAAATCCTGCAGTTCAAGCTCGATATCCTGTGGAGCATGCTCGATGCGATGTCCATGGCCTATGAGTTGAACCGCCCGCCGTATCACAGCGTTACAGACCAAAAGGTCTGGCATAAGGGGATTACGCTATGAAGCACGATCCGAAGTTCCGGGAGTTGACCCCCACATGGCATCAGGGCTATCGCTTTCAGTACGAGCCTGCGCAAAAAGCCCATGTGGTGCTCTACCCTGAAGGCATGATCAAACTTAACGAGAGCGCGGCCCTGATTGGCGGGCTGATTGATGGAAAACGCACGATCGCCGCCATCATCCATGAGCTTCATCAGCAGTTCCCCAATGTTCCCGAACTTGGCATGGACGTCGACGAATTCATGGAAGGCGCCAAAAAGAAAAACTGGATCGATCTTGTCTGACATTGCCCCCGTTACCCATACACCCTACATACCGCCCAATCCCGAGGTCGGGCTGCCACTGTGGCTGCTCGCCGAGCTGACCTATCGCTGCCCGTTGCAATGCCCGTATTGTTCCAACCCGCTGGACTTCGCCAAGCAGGGCCAGGAACTGACCACCGAGCAGTGGTTCAAGGTCATGCAGGAAGCGCGGGAGATGGGTGCGGCGCAAATCGGCTTTTCCGGCGGCGAGCCGCTGGTGCGCCAGGACCTGGCCGAACTGATCGCCGAGGCGCGGCGTCTGGGCTTCTACACCAACCTGATCACCTCGGGCATCGGCCTGACAGAAGAGAAGATCATCGCCTTCAAAGAGGCCGGGCTGGACCACATCCAGATCAGCTTCCAGGCCAGCGACGAGCAGGTCAACAACATGCTCGCCGGTTCGAAAAAAGCCTTCGCGCAAAAGCTGGAAATGGCCCGCGCGGTGAAAAAGCACGGTTATCCGATGGTGCTGAATTTCGTCACCCATCGGCACAACATCGACCGCATCGACAAGATCATCGAGCTGTGTCTGGCGCTTGAAGCCGACTTCGTCGAACTGGCCACCTGTCAGTTCTATGGCTGGGCGCACCTGAATCGCCTCGGCCTGCTGCCGACCAAGGATCAACTGGTCCGTGCCGAAGCCGTTACCAACGAATACCGCGCCCTTCTGGAGGCGGAGAATCATCCGTGCAAGCTGATTTTCGTTACCCCTGATTATTACGAAGAGCGTCCCAAAGCGTGCATGAACGGCTGGGGGAATATCTTCCTGACCGTGACGCCGGATGGCACCGCACTGCCCTGCCACGGCGCGCGACAGATGCCGATCCAGTTCCCCAATGTGCGCGACCACAGCATGCAGCACATCTGGTATGACTCGTTTGGCTTCAATCGCTTTCGCGGTTACGACTGGATGCCCGAGCCGTGCCGTTCGTGTGACGAGAAGGAAAAAGACTTCGGTGGTTGTCGCTGCCAGGCCTTCATGCTGACCGGCGACGCCGCCAATGCCGACCCGGTGTGCAGCAAGTCCTACCACCACGGGATCATCATTCAGGCTCGTGACGAGTCCGAAACCGCTACTCAAACCATTGAAGAGCTGGCCTTTCGCAATGACCGAAACTCACGACTCATCGCAAAATCCTCCTGAACGTCTGAGCGCCGCACAAGCGGTTGCCGCAGGCGTCGACTTCGCCGAACTGGACGTCAGTTCCGCAGGCCTGTTCTGGAACGAATACCGCCCCGAAGACGGCGCCTGTCGTATCTGGCACTGGTACGCGAACAGCAAACGCTGCCTGACGCCACAAGGCTTCAGCGTTCGCAGCCGGGTGTATGAATACGGTGGTGGTTCGTTCTGTCTGGCCGACGACGCGCTGGTGTTCGTCAATGAGCGCGACCAGCAATTGTACCGCCAGGCGCTGGACACCAGCACGCCGGTTGCGCTGACGAAGGGCGACAAGCGTTATGGAGGCCTGTTCTTCAGCGGTGGTCAGATTCTCACCGTTGAAGAAGACCACAATACGCATCGGCTGGTCGCTATCGATCTGGCTGACGGGCAGCGCCGATTGCTGGCCGAAGGCGCTGATTTCTACTCATCGCCGATTGTCAGTGCCAACGGCAGACGCCTGGCCTGGATTGAATGGCAGCGCCCGCATCAGCCGTGGACCAGCACTCGCTTGATGTGTGCGACGAAACAGGACGACGGCAGTTGGGCCACTGCGCAATGCATTGCAGGCAATGGTGCGCAAGAGTCTCTGCAACAACCGCGCTTCGATGCACACGGGCGTCTGTATTGCCTGACTGATCGTGCAGGTTTCTGGCAGCCGTGGGGCGAATCGCCTTCCGGGTTTGCGCCGCTTCCCGCCAGCCCGGCCGATCACGCTTCCGCATCTTGGCAACTGGGCAGCTGTACCTGGTTGCCGATCAACGATGGCTATCTGGCGAGCTGGATCGAAGACGGCTCCAGTGTTCTGCGGCTTTGTCAGGCTGACGGCAACGTCGAGGATTTCAGCGCAGGCTACAGCCGCTTTCGCAGCCTCGCCATTGACGAAGAGTTCGTGTATTGCATCGCGGCATCCGCGGTGAGCACATCCGCCGTACTGGCTATTTCTCGTCACGAAGCCGGTGTTCAGGTGCTTGCAGGGGGAGGCTCGCCGCTGCCGCCCGAACTGATCAGCCGCCCGCAGCCGATGCGTTATCCCAGCGGTGGGGCCGAGGCCTACGGCTATTTCTACCCGGCCATGACCGGCGCGCAAAAGCCGCCACTGGTGGTGTTCATCCACGGCGGCCCGACCTCTGCCTGCTACCCGGTGCTGGACCCGCGCATTCAATACTGGACACACCGCGGCTTCGCCGTGGCAGACCTCAATTATCGCGGCAGCAGCGGCTACGGTCGGGTCTACCGGCAAGGCCTGCACCTGACATGGGGCGTGGCGGACGTGGAAGACGCATGTGCGGTTGTCACGCATCTGGCGGAGCGTGGCCTGATTGACCAAGGGCAGGCCTTCATTCGCGGCGGCAGCGCAGGCGGTTACACCACGCTTTGTGCATTGGCCTTCAAGGATGTGTTTCGTGCAGGGGCCAGTCTGTATGGCGTCAGCGACCCGGTGGCGCTGGCCAGGGCCACGCATAAATTCGAAGGCGATTATCTGGACTGGCTGATCGGCGACCCGGACAAGGACATCGAGCGCTATCAGGATCGAACGCCGCTATTGCACGCAGACCGCATTAAGGTGCCGGTGATTTTCTTTCAAGGCGAGCTGGATGCCGTGGTAGTGCCCGAACAGACCCGGGCCATGCTCAAAGCCCTGCAAGACAACGGTATCAAGACGGAAGCGCACTTCTACGCAGACGAGCATCATGGATTCCGCAAGGCGAGTAACCTGGCAGATGCTCTGGAGAAGGAATGGCGTTTTTATCGGGATGTGCTTGATGCCTGATCAAGCCGTGTGATCGTTCCCGCATCAGGGAACGATCAACGAGTGCAACTGCGTGGTCGGGCGACCGTGTTACTTGCGCGAGACGATGATGTAAATCGCGTGGATGATGCCGGGGATATAACCCAGCAGGGTCAGCAGGATATTCAGCCAAAAAGCGCCAGCAAAGCCTACTTGCATGAACACGCCTACCGGAGGCAGCAGAATGGCGAAAATGATACGAATGATGTCCATGAAAAGCTCCTGATTGAATTGGCTCTGATTGGCCATACAGCTAATCGACCCTTGCTGTCGGTGAGGGTTCAACCGGCTCTGGCACGACGCCATTATTCTTTCTCGGGAGATGACTGCCACACGCATGGGTAGTGCATGCGCAAGACAGAGTTCTGCGGGCAGGAAAAACCGAATCGTTAAAACGCAGACAAAGAAAACCCCGCCTAAGCGGGGCTTTCCAGACTGTTTCCCTGATTTCCCTTTCACCCCACCGTCCTGGCAGGCTTCCCTACGTGTCCCTGTTATGTCTTGTTGCGCGTCCTGCGCTACGTCCATGGGTGAAGATTAACTTTGGATCCCTTTTTTGGGAAGAGGCCAATGTGCACCACGTCGTGTAAGTTAATGCTTACACGACTTTTTCAAGTCAGAATTGTGACGCCTCCAGCAGGAACAGCGATTCGCTGCCAGCACGTACCGAAGCGTCCAGCGAGTGGATACGCGGCAGCAAGCGCGCGAAGTAGAAGCGTGCGGTGCCCAGCTTGCTCGCATAGAACTCCTCCTGCTGCTCTTTACCGAGCGCTGCCTTGGCCATCATCGCCCACATGTAGCCGTAGGCGGTGTAACCAAACAGATGCAGGTACTCCACGGATGCAGCGCCGATTTCATTGGGGTTGCCGCGCGAGCGATCCAGCACCCAGCCAGTCAGCTCATCCAGCATGTTCAAGGCTTTTGCCAGCGGCTGGGTGAACTCGTTGAGTGCGCCATCTGCGCCATTGATGAACTGGCGCACTTCATCCGAAAACAACTGATAGAACGCGCCGTTCGAACCGACGATCTTGCGTCCCACCAGGTCCAGCGCCTGAATGCCGTTGGTGCCTTCGTAGATCTGCGTGATGCGCACGTCACGTACCAGTTGTTCCTGGCCCCACTCGCGGATGTAACCGTGACCGCCAAAAACCTGCTGGCCATGAACGGTGGTTTCCAGACCGATATCACTCAGGAACGCCTTGGCGACCGGGGTCAACAGCGCCACCAGATCATCGGCACGCTTGCGCGCGATATCGTCTTCGCTGAACTTGGCAATATCCAGTTGCAAGGCGACGTAACTGGAAAACGCCCGACCGCCTTCGTTGAACGCCTTCATGGTCAAGAGCATGCGACGCACATCGGGGTGAACGATGATCGGGTCAGCAGCCTTGTCCTGGTTCTGCGCACCGGTCGGGGCGCGGCTCTGTAAACGATCCAGCGCATACTCGACGGCGCTCTGGTAAGACCGCACGCCCGACGCCAGCCCCTGAATACCAACGCCCAGGCGCTCGTAGTTCATCATCGTGAACATCGCTGCCAGCCCTTTGTCCGGTTCCCCGATCAGGTAGCCGATAGCGTCGTCGAAGTTCATCACGCAGGTCGCCGAAGCCTGAATACCCATCTTGTGCTCGATCGAGCCACAGCTGACGGCATTGCGCCCGCCAAGGCTGCCGTCGTCGCCGACCATGAACTTGGGCACCAGAAACAGCGAAATGCCTTTCGGCCCAGGCGGTGCATCCGGCAGCTTGGCCAAGACCAGATGAATGATGTTTTCGGTCAGGTCGTGTTCGCCGCCGGTGATGAAAATCTTGCTGCCGGTGATCTTGTAGGCACCGTCAGCCTGCGGTTCGGCCCGAGTGCGAATGATGCCCAGGTCAGTACCTGCGTGGGCCTCGGTCAGGCACATCGAACCAGCCCAGACGCCCGAATACATATTGGGCAGGAATTTGGCCTTGAGCTCTTCGGTGGCGTGGGTGTTGATGGACACGCAGGCACCGGAGGTCAGCATCGCGTACAGGCCGAAAGCGAGGCTGGCAGAGTTGAGCATCTCTTCGACCTGGGCCGATACCACCTTGGGCATGCCCATGCCGCCAAACTCGGGGTTACCGCCCACGCCGACCCAGCCGCCTTCGGCGTAGATCCGGTAGGCCTCGGGGAAACCCGCAGGTGTGGTCACGACGGTGTCTTTCCAGTGACAGCCCTCCTCGTCACCATTACGGCTCAGCGGGGCAATGGTCTTGCTGGTGACTTTACCGGCTTCTTCAAGAATGGCCTCGACCGTTTCAGCGTCGACTGCTTCGGCCAGCTCGGGCAGTTGCGCCCAAAGCCTGGAAACCTCGAAGACTTCATTGAGGACGAAGCGCATATCGCGCAGTGGCGCTTTGTAGTCAGCCATGGCAAACCTCGTGAACACGGAGCGAAATTCTGTTGGAGGCTGATCGATGCATGCAGAGACGCAGATCAGCAGTCGAGTTTCACGAGTCTACCCGAACAACATTTCAGAGACATAGGGTCGTGTCATGACTGAATAGTCACCGCAGGTCACGGAAAAATAGCAGGATTGCCTCAGGTGGCCGCTTCGGTCGTACGAACAGCGCCGCGCCGGTTCAACTGCCCGTAAGCGACCACGCAGTTGCGCCCGGCCCCCTTGGCCGCATACAGCGCCTGGTCAGCACTCTTGAGCACCTCTTCCGGCGTGCGATGCTCCGGCTGGCGTTCGGCAACGCCGATACTGACAGTCACCGACACGCTGCCTGCCTGCGCTCCACCGCGGCGTTGTCGGCCTTGCTGATCGTCCTGAGGGCGATTGTCCTTGTTGCGCAACTGAATCTCGTAATTGGCGATGGTCTCGCGGATGGCTTCCAGATGCGGCATGCATTCATCAATGGTCTTGGCGGCAAAAACGATGGCGAACTCTTCGCCCCCATAGCGATACGCCTTGCCGCCACCGTTGGTGATTTTCGACAGCTTGCTGGCCACCAGACGCAGCACCTGATCGCCCACATCGTGGCCGTGGGTGTCGTTGAATTTCTTGAAGTGATCCACGTCGCTCATCGCCAGCACATAGTTGCGACCCAGACGCTGCATGCGCTCATTGAGCGCCCGTCGCCCAGGCAACCCGGTGAGCTCGTCGCGGAAGGCCATCTGATAGGCCTCGTGGGCCACGGCGGCGGCAATCATCAGCATCACCTGACTGCAGAGAATATTCAGCGTGAACGGCAGGATGAAGGTTTTCGGCAGTGCCCAGAACAACCCCAGCAGGCCGACAATCTGCGCGGCGTGCAGCGGTCGCGGTTTTTCCAGGTATTGCCAGATCAACACCCCGAATGACACCAGGAACATGGCATAGGACAGCTGAATCAGACTCATCCATGCGCCATGCAGCGCAGGCCAGCGGATGTCGGCCAGCCAGACTTGCAGTTCGACCGGATAACTCTGTTCAAGACCCAGCGCCACACTGCCTACCGCCACCAATACCGCAAGCCGCGCGACCATATCCTGAAACAGATGGGTACGCTCTTCCCACGCGGCATACAGCCCGAACAGCACCGGTAGCAGCAGGCAGACCAGGTGGAAAATCACCGCCGCATCCTCACGGACCTTGCCGTTATCACGGTAAAAGTCGGTCTGGGTATCCAGCAGGTAGTAGGCGATATACACGGTGAGCATCAGAAACAGCTCGCGCTGACGCCGGTAAACACAGCAATACGCACCGCCCAACAGCAGGACCAGCGTGGGCAGCACATTGAAAAGCGATGTGAAGAAGACGTTCAGGTCCTTTACGTACGCAGCCGCCAGCCCCGCCACCAACAGACCCAGTGAAGGCAAAAAATGACTCAATCGCGCAGCTGATGGACGCAACAAAAGGGGTTATCTCCTACCCGGCATCTGAATGAATGGCTGATCTGATGGCATTGTGCCCTCCGCCAGCGAACAATGCATCGGCAGGATCACTAAACGAGCTACTTTCTGTAACGGCAGGAGGTCGGAAATGTTTATTGCGGAAGTCGCGGGCGTTGGTGCTACCTGTATCTCGGACCGGATTTAATGATGCGCTATGGCTGCAATATGACGCAGAGCGTCACGAAATGCATTACCACGCGGAGTGGGAACGAGAGGTATCGGGATGTCAGCGCTCCCCAAAGTCTCGTTGAGATTGGTGTTAACAATGAGCCAAAACGCACCCATAAAAAAACCGCCTGATCAGCGATCAGGCGGTTTTCATGACCGTAGCGAAGCTTAGTAAGCCAGGCCGAAGTCTTCTTCTTTCATGTCCATCAGGTTGGCAGCGCCCGACAGGATGGCTGCAACGTGCGTGCGAGTGCGCGGCAGGATGCGCTGGAAGTAGAAACGCGCGGTCTGAATCTTGGCGCGGTAGAACGCCTCGTCCGATGTACCGGCCGCCAGCTTCTCGGCCGCAAGACGCGCCATGTCGGCCCAGAAGTAGGCCAGGCAGGCATAACCGGAGAACATGATGTAATCCACCGAAGCGGCGCCGACTTCCTCGCGATCCTTCATGGCCGCCATGCCGACTTTCAGGGTCAGGTCGCCCCACTCCTTGTTCAGCGCGGCCAACGGCGTCACGAATTCCTGAACGGCTTCGTTACCCTCATTGCCCTGACAGAACTTGTGGACGATCTTGGTGAAACCCTTGAGCGCTTCGCCCTGGGTCATCAGCACTTTACGGCCCAGCAGGTCGAGGGCCTGAATACCGGTGGTGCCTTCGTACAGCATCGAAATCCGGCTGTCGCGAACGTTCTGCTCCATGCCCCACTCGGCAATGAAACCGTGACCGCCGTAGATCTGCACACCGTGGTTGGCGGCTTCAAAGCCCACTTCGGTCATGAAGGCCTTGGCAATCGGTGTCATGAATGCCAGCAATGCGTCGGCGGCTTTCTTTTGCTCCGGGTCTTCGCTGTACTTGACGATATCGACCTGTTTGGCCGTGAAGTACACCATGGCACGCGTGCCTTCGGCGAAAGCCTTCATGGTCAATAGCATGCGGCGCACGTCAGGGTGGACGATGATCGGGTCAGCGGCCTTGTCCGGTGCTTTCGGACCGGTCAACGAACGCATCTGCAGACGGTCACGGGCATATTGCAAGCCGCCCTGGAAGGCCACTTCGGCATGCGCCAGACCTTGCAGTGCAGTGCCCAGACGCGCGGTGTTCATGAACGTGAACATGCAGTTCAGGCCCTTGTTCGGCGGCCCGATCAGGTAGCCGGTAGCGCCGTCGAAGTTCATCACGCAGGTGGCGTTGCCGTGGATGCCCATCTTGTGTTCGATCGAGCCGCAGTTAACCGCATTGCGCTCACCAATGCTGCCATCGGTAGCCGAGAGGAACTTGGGCACGATGAACAGAGAAATGCCTTTTGTGCCAGCCGGTGCGTCCGGCAGACGCGCCAGCACGATGTGGACGATGTTATCGGCCATGTCGTGTTCACCAGCGGAAATGAAAATCTTGGTGCCGGTAACCTTGTAAGTCCCGTCAGCCTGAGGTTCAGCCCTGGTGCGCAGCATGCCCAGGTCAGTGCCGCAGTGAGATTCGGTCAGGCACATGGTGCCGGTCCATTCGCCGGAGACCAGCTTGGTCAGGTAGGCGTCCTGCTGCTCGGGGGTGCCGTGTTCGGAGATGGTGTTCATCGCACCATGCGACAGGCCAGGGTACATGCCCCAAGACCAGTTCGCTTCACCGACCATCTCGCTCACCGCCAGACCCAGCGACTCGGGCAAGCCCTGGCCGCCATGCGCAACGTCATGCGCCAGACTCGGCCATCCGCCCTCGACAAATTGCTTGTAAGCCTGTTTGAAACCGGTCGGAGTCTTCACGCCCGACTCGCTCCAGGTGCAGCCCTCGGTATCACCCACCCGGTTCAGCGGTGCCAGAACCTGCTCGCAGAACTTGGCACCCTCTTCGAGAATGGCGTCGACCATGTCCGGAGTGGCGTCATGACAGGCTGGCAGACTTTGATAGTGCGCTTCATAACCGAGCAGCTCATCACGGACGAAACGAATATCACGCAAGGGGGCCTTGTAGTCAGGCATAGCGATAAACCTCTGCTGATGAATCCTGGAACGAATGACCGGGCGGTCGCTGAAAGCATAGCCTCAAGCACCAGACAATCTCGTATGCCTTGCGGTCAAACAGGTGTTTGAAACATACGTTTACGCCTAAATCTTGTCAATAGCGAAGCGCGCACCATTCGTCCATGCTGCTCCACAGACCGCGCAGGCAAAGGCATCAGGCGCAGGAAAACGTAAGCGCAAGTTTAGTCGAGGGCGGAAGGTGTTACGGGGGCGATACAGGAGGGTGATGGCGGGCAATTCAGCAAACGACGCCGTGCAGGTGTGGCACGGCGTTGGCGTTACACGAAGCTGTAGAACACAGGGTATTAAGCGTAAGTGTCGATCAGGGTACCAAGCGCTTCGTCGCTGGCCTTCTGAACTGCAACCCCGGCTTCGACCTGGCTCTTGCCAGCGTTGAGCTCGACAATATTGGCAGACAGGTCAGAGCGCTGGCTGCGGTCGACGGAACGCAGGTTTTCGAGCTGAAAGTCGGAAGACTGACTTCTGCCCGACACTTCGATGTTGGAGCTGGCGATCTGGGTGGCCGCCTGATCCACACGACCTTGCCCGACCTGCATAGCGCTAAGGCCCGGGTAGAGGGTGTTGTTCATTGTGATTTGCATAAGCCGATCCTCAGTTCAAAAAACGAACACGTGTCATTGAACCAGTATTTGCGCGTAAATACTCGACAAATAGACTAATGGCACTAGGCCGCATGATAGCCTGACTCTTGAAAAAACCAAAACAATGTTGCCTGTCAGCAAGATAGCGACGCTGTCAGCGCAGTTGCCCTAATTCAAGGTATTGCGCCACATTTTCGACGCTTGCCTCGTTCAGTCGTGGCACTCGTCCAAGACAGGGTGCAGGCAGACGCTCGACCAGTGTGGCGAGGTTTTCCTCAAGCCGCGAGGTGTTTGCGTCTATGACGTTGGCCACCCAGCCTGCCAGGTGCAGACCGTCCCGGGCGATGGCTTCGGCAGTCAGCAGCGCATGATTGATACAGCCCAGACGCACGCCCACCACCAGAATGATCGGCAGATCCAGCGCAATGGCCAGATCGGACAGATTGCTCTGCCCGGCCAAGGGCACGCGCCAGCCGCCAGCGCCTTCGATCAAGGTGAAGTCGGCCTGTTTATCCAGAATATGCTGCATCGGCTGCAGCAACGAGTTGACAGTCAATACGACACCTGCCTCGCGCGCAGCCAGATGCGGCGCAATGGCCGGTTCGAAAGCCAATGGATTGACTTCATCGTAATCCAGCTCGATAGAGCACTCGGCCTGCAACGCCAGCGCGTCGGAATTGCGCAGCCCCTGTGCAGTCACCACACAGCCGGACGCCACAGGCTTGCCCGCGGCGGTGCTCAAGCCCTTCAACCGGGCGGCATGCAGCAAACCGGTAGCTATCGTGGTCTTGCCAGCGTCAGTATCGGTTCCGGTGATGAAATAGGCAGCGCTCATCTCGGTAATCCTCCTCATAACGTGGAGCCGTCAGGCTTTTTCAAGCACCGCGTACACCACTTGATAGGTAGCGGGCAGACCGGCTTCCTGACGGAAGGCTTCGTAGGCCTGAACCATGCCCTTGATCCGCTCGCGTCCGGTCAGGCCACTGGGCCGCCCAGGGTTGAGGTTATGCGCCCCGAGCGCTTTCAGCTCATGCGTAAGGCTGCGCACATCGGGGTAATGCAATATCTGCGGGCACACGTCCAGGCTGCGCACCTGTAAACCGCTGGCACCGCACAACTGCCGATAATCATCTTCGTGACGAAAGCGGTTCACATGAACTTGGCCGTCGACTGCCTGCCAGCTGTCGCGCAACTCGTACAGCGTGCCGACACACAGGCTGGCGAAGGCAAACACACCGCCAGGTTGCAATACACGGTGAGCCTCACGCAGCACCGCGGCGAAATCCGCACACCACTGCACGGCGAGGCTGGAAAAAATCAGCCCGCAACTCTGATCACGCAGTGGCAGGTGCTCGGCATCACCTGCTACAAAGTGCTGTGCACCACCCAATGGCTGCGCATGCCGCAACATGCCTTGGGCGATATCCAGCGCGATGCCTTCGCTGCCACTGAAAACCTGATCCAGCGCCCGGCTGAAATAGCCTGTGCCGCTACCCAGATCCAGCCAGCGAGCCGGGCTGCACTGCGCAGGCAGACGCGACAGCAGCTCGCTGCCGACTCTGCGCTGTAGTTCGGCCACACTGTCATAGCTGCCCGCTGCCCGGGAAAAAGACGCGGCGACCTGTCGTTTGTCAGGCAGGACAGAGGGCGGTTTGGGCATAGAAAGATCAGTCATCGTCCAACTCGTGCAGAAAGGCGTGAATCGCAGCGGCTACTCCGTGGGGATTTTCCAGAAGAAATGCATGGCTGGCCTGTTCGATCAGACCGACCTCGACATCCGGCAACAAGGCCAGCAGATCACTTGCAGCTTCAGCCGGCACGAATGCATCGAGTCCGGCAAACAGATGCAGTTGCGGGCCGCGATAGGTTTGCAGCGCGCCACGTGTATCGAGTTGCTGGAGTATCTTCAGCCCATCGACCAAAGCGGTTTTGGAGCTGTGCGGCGCGCCAGCCTTGAGCAACCGGGCGAGACCGCGTGAGTCTTCTGCGCCTTGAGTGCATAACAGGCTGAAACGCTTGAGGGTCGCATCGGGGTCAGCAGAACAGCCGGCCAGAAACGCATCGAAATCCTGCGCGGGCATCGCATTCGGCCACGCGCCCTGGGTGACGAAACAGGCATTACTGGCCAGGGTCAGCAGCCCGCAGCAACCTTCGCCACGCCGTGCTGCCAGCTCGGCGGCAAGCATGCCGCCCAGCGACCAGCCGCCCAGCCAGGCGTTATCCGGCAGGTTGGCATCCAGTTCGTCGAGCCAGTCAGACAGGTCGCAGCTGTCGATGTCCGGCAACAGCTCGATTTCGACCCGCAAATGCTCGTCAAGCCCGCGCAATGCAGCGGCAAGCGGCTCCAGCGGCGAAACGCCCAGCCCCCAGCCCGGCAGTAGAATCAAACGATCACGCATGGACGGGCTCCGTTGATTCACTTGCATCCAGCAGCGGGTAGCACTGCTCCAGAGCCTCTAATAATAGCTGTACGTCGGCCTCACTGTGCGCGGCAGACAACGTTACGCGCAATCGGGCACTGCCCGCAGGCACGGTCGGCGGACGAATCGCCGTCACCAGCAAGCCACGCTCACGAAGCAACTGCGACAGACGCAGAGCCCGTCCGGCATCGCCGATCAGGATTGGCTGGATTGGCGTAAAGCTGTCCATCAATTGCAGGCCGATCTGCTCGGCCCCCTGACGAAACTGCTGGATCAGGCTCGCCAGATGCTCGCGGCGCCAATGTTCGGTACGCAGCAATTGCAGGCTTTTCAAGGTCGCGCAGGCCAGCGCAGGTGGCTGGCTGGTGGTGTAAATGTAGGGCCGGGCGAACTGGATCAAGGTTTCGATCAACTCTTCACTGCCGGCCACGAATGCTCCAGAGGTGCCGAACGATTTACCGAGGGTGCCGACCAGTACCGGCACATCCTCCATGCTCAGGCCGAAGTGCTCGACGATTCCGGCGCCGTTTGCACCCAGCGGCCCGAAGCCGTGGGCGTCATCCACCATCAGCCAGGCACCCTTGGCCTTCGCAGCCTGCGCCAGCGCAGGCAAGTCAGCGATGTCGCCATCCATACTGAACACGCCGTCAGTGACCACCAGCGTATCGCCCACGGATTTCTCCAGGCGGCTTGTGAGGCTGGTCACATCGTTGTGCAGATAGCGCGAGAACCGTGCGCCGCTGAGCAGACCGGCATCCAGCAGCGAGGCATGATTGAGGCGGTCTTCCAGAACTGTATCGCCCTGCCCGACCAAGGCTGTCACCGCGCCGAGGTTGGCCATGTAGCCATTGGAGAACAACAGGGCACGAGGACGACCGGTCAGCTCGGCCAGCGCCTCTTCCAGTTCGTGGTGCGGCGTGCTGTGGCCAATCACCAGATGCGACGCCCCGCCACCCACGCCCCAGCGCTCGGCACCCGCCTGCCAGGCAGCGATCACCTCGGGATGATTGGCCAGCCCCATGTAATCGTTGCTGCAGAACGCCAGCAAAGGCTGGCCGTCGACGATGACCTGCGGCCCTTGCGGACTTTGCAGCAGCGGACGCTGACGATAGAGGTGTGCGGCGCGACGGGCATCGAGGCGCGTGCGGAGATCGAAAGACATGCAGGCCCCGGTCCGGAAGATGACAATTCAAAAACGGGCCGGAACATGCCAGCCCGTTCAACGGATCAGGCAGAGGCAGCGTCGTAGAACATCGAGCTGCTTTGCTGCTCGACCAGAGCCTGTTCGATGGCGGCCTGATGCACTTCGTCGGCGTGCCCTTCGCCCGCTTCGGGTTTGATGCCCAGACGCGAGAACAGCAGCATGTCCTTGTCGGCTTGCGGGTTGGCGGTGGTCAGCAGCTTGTCGCCGTAGAAAATCGAGTTGGCACCGGCGAAAAATGCCAGCGCCTGCATCTGCTCGTTCATCGCTTCACGCCCGGCAGACAAACGCACATGGGATTGCGGCATGAGAATCCGTGCCACCGCGAGCATGCGGATGAAGTCGAACGGGTCGACGTCCTCGGCGTTTTCCAGCGGAGTGCCGGCAACCTTGACCAGCATGTTGATGGGCACCGACTCCGGGTGCTCCGGCAGGTTCGCCAGCTGAATCAGCAGCCCTGCGCGGTCGTCAAGGGACTCGCCCATGCCCAGAATACCGCCAGAGCAGATCTTCATCCCGGCATCGCGCACGTAGGCCAGCGTTTGCAGGCGCTCGCTGTATGTACGGGTGGTGATGATGCTGCCGTAGAACTCCGGCGAGGTGTCCAGGTTATGGTTGTAGTAATCCAGGCCCGCAGTGGCCAGCGCTTCGGTCTGCTCCTGATCGAGACGGCCCAGGGTCATGCAGGTTTCCATGCCCATGGCTTTCACGCCTTTGACCATCTCCAGCACGTAAGGCATGTCCTTGGCGGAGGGATGCTTCCAGGCCGCGCCCATGCAGAAACGGGTCGAACCAATGGCTTTGGCACGCGCTGCTTCCTCAAGCACCTTCTGCACTTCCAGCAGTTTCTCTTTCTCGAGACCGGTGTTGTAGTGACCGGACTGCGGACAGTACTTGCAGTCTTCCGGGCAAGCGCCGGTCTTGATCGACAGCAGCGTGGAAACCTGCACACGGTTGGCGTCGAAATGAGCGCGGTGCACCGTTTGCGCCTGAAACAGCAGGTCATTGAATGGCTGTACGAACAGCGCCCTGACCTCGGCTAAAGTCCAGTCGTGACGCAAAGTGGCGGTGGTGCTGGCGCTCATCGGGCGGCTCCTTGGTGTTTCTGGGCAATGCGCGAGGGCGTAAATGCACCATGCGCTACACGGATGTCGGGCATATTTAAGGAAGAGCCATGCGCTGTCAACCCAACCGCCAATACGAGGTTTACATCTGGTTAAAAAACAAACAAAACTGTTTGTTATGCGATGAGCGCAGCGAGGTGCCGATGCCTGTCTGCGTGCCGTGCGAAGCCGAATTGCCGTGGCTGGGCAGCCAGTGCGACTGCTGTGCGCTGCCGTTACCCATTTCCGGCATGAGCTGCGCGCAATGTTGCAAGCGCCCTCCCGGATTTGCTCAGGTGATCGCGCCGTGGCTGTACGACTTCCCGGTGGACAGCCTGATCACCCGTTTCAAACATAACGGTAAATGGCCGATGGGACGCCTGCTGGCCGAGCTGTGTGGGCAGTTTCTACAACACCGTTTCGAGGAAGACCTGCCACGTCCCGATTACCTGATTCCTGTTCCTCTCGCCAACAAACGCCTGCGCCAGCGCGGCTATAACCAGGCGGCGATGCTGGCCGGGTGGCTGGGTAAACAGCTGCAACTGCCTGTCGACGAAGGGCATGTGTTGCGCAGCCGCGAGACAACCGCGCAACAGGGCCTGGACGCCAAGGCCCGCAAACGCAACCTGCGCGGTGCTTTCACCCTGATTGATCCCGACTGGGTAAAAGGCCGGCACCTGGCGCTGGTCGATGACGTTCTGACCACCGGCTCGACAGCAGAGGTCATTGCAGGTTTATTGAACACCGCCGGTGCGCGGCGGGTGGATGTGTATTGCCTGGCGAGGACGCCCAGGCCGGGGGATTGATTGGGCGCTGCGGGCTAATATTCTCATCGCTCCCACGCTCCGCGTGGTAGCGCAGCCCTGGACGCTCCGCGTCCGATCTTCAGCGTGCGGGGCGGCGCAGCATTGTGACGCAGAGCGTCACGAAAGGCATGCCAACGCGGAGCATTGGCACGATAGTCATACGGCACACGCTCCGCGTCCGGTTTCGACGCCATGCGCGAGAGCGATCATACTGCCCTCTCCTACTCGACTATCGCAGATCGCCATGTCGCTACCCACCCTGCTGACGCAACACATGGTCCACCGCCCGCAACGTATCGCGCTGTTGCAGCACATTGCCGAACAGGGCTCGATCACCCGTGCCGCGAAAAGCGCAGGCCTGAGCTACAAGGCGGCCTGGGATGCCATTGATGAGCTGAACAATCTGGCGCAAAAGCCGCTGGTAGAACGCAGTGTCGGCGGACGCGGTGGTGGCGGCGCAAAGCTGTCGGTAGAGGGCGAGCGAGTGCTGCGTCTTTATCAGCGAGTGCAGGCATTGCAGGCCCAAGTGCTGGAAGTGACCGAAGACAGCAGCGACCTTGACCTGCTCAATCGCCTGACCTTGCGTACCAGCGCACGCAACCAGTTGCTGGGGCGGATCGTCAGCATCAACCGTCAGGGGCACAACGATCAGGTTCGCCTGCAATTGGCTGGCGAGGTGTTTATCGAAGCACAGGTCACCCATGACAGCACCCTGCGTCTGGAGCTGGAGAACGGCACGGAAGTGGTTGCACTGATCAAGGCCGGCTGGCTGGAATTGCATGCAGACAACAGCGAAGAAACAAATAGAAACAATTGCCTGATCGGCCGAATCGACACCGTGACCGACGCCGAAGATGGCCCAAGCGAAGTACGCATCACACTCCCCGGCGGCCAGACGCTGTGCGCCCTGGCGACACCTGAGCACCTGCAAGCACAGCAGTTGAAAACGGGCTCCACGGTGCAGGCAAGATTTGCCGCTTCACTGGTATTGCTGGGCATACCGATGTAAGCGTCGGCAAGTCATTACAGCGACACAATTCCGTCATATGCGCGCACTAAGGTGGCTGCCATATTTGAGGGAGCCGTGATCATGAAACTATTAGAAGAAAATCAAACCACCGATCTGGAAAACCTGGTCGGCACGGACAAGGTCGGCCTCACCCGCCGTGGCTTCATCAGCGCAGGTGCCCTGTGCGGCGCAGCGATGTTTCTGGGTGGCAACCTGTTGAGCCGCTCGGTTCTCGCGAACAGCATCAGCGCAGCGTCGGGCACATTGCTGGGTTTCCAGAGCATCCCTGCCGCCACCGCCGACAGCATCAGCCTGCCGCAAGGCTACACCTCATCGGTTCTGATCAGTTGGGGCCAGCCTTTGCAGGCAGGCGGCCCGGCTTTCGACCCGAGCGGCAAGGGCACAGCCCAGGCTCAGGAAGTGCAGTTCGGCGACAACAACGACGGCATGTGCCTGTTCCCGATGCCAGGCCACAAGGATCGCGCGCTGATGGCGATCAACAACGAATACACCAACTACCGCTACCTTTTCGATCACGGCAAAGAGCCGCAATCATCTGAAGAAGTGCAAAAGGCACTGGCTGCAGAAGGCGTTTCCGTGATCGAAGTGCAGCAGCACAATGGTAAATGGCAGTTCGTTCAGGACTCGCGCTACAACCGTCGCATTCATGGCAACACGCCGATCAGCCTGAGTGGTCCGGCAGCCGGGCACGACTGGCTCAAAACGGAGGCCGACAAGGCCGGCACCCAGGCGCTCGGCACATTTCAAAACTGCTCCAGCGGCCAGACGCCGTGGGGCACTTACCTGACCTGCGAAGAGAACTTCACTGATTGCTTCGGCAGCAGCAACGCCGAGCAGAAGTTCGACGCCGGCATGAAGCGCTATGGCGTGGTTGCCGCCAGCAAGGAGATCAACTGGCACCCGCACGACCCACGCTTCGACGTTGCGAAAAACCCCAACGAGATCAATCGTCATGGCTGGGTGGTCGAGATCGATCCGTTCGATCCCAAGTCCACACCCGTCAAACGCACTGCACTCGGTCGCTTCAAGCATGAGAATGCAGCGTTCACCCAAACCAAGGGTGGCCGCGCCGTGGTGTACATGGGCGACGACGAGCGTGGCGAGTTCATCTACAAATTCATCAGCCGCGACAAGATCGATCATCAGAACCCCAAAGCCAACCGTAACCTGCTTGACCACGGCACCTTGTACGTGGCGCAGTTCGATGCAGGCGACAGCAATCCGGATCATCCGAAAGGCAAGGGCCAGTGGGTCGAACTGACTCATGGCAAGAATGGCCTGGATGCGGCTGCCGGTTTCAACAATCAGGCAGAAGTGCTGATTCACGCGCGCCTGGCGGCCAGCGTTGTAAAAGCCACGCGCATGGACCGCCCGGAGTGGATCGTGGTCAGCCCCAAGGACGGTCAGGTCTATTGCACACTGACCAATAACGTCAAACGTGGCGAAGAGGGTCAGCCTGTAGGCGGGCCTAATCCGCGCGCCAAGAACCAGTACGGGCAGATCCTGCGCTGGAGCGAAGAAGACAGCAATCCCTCAGCGATGACCTTCGACTGGGACCTGTTCGTGGTCGCGGGTAACCCGACTGTGCATGCCGGTACGCCGCAGGCCGGGTCGAGCAATATCAACGCGCAGAACATGTTCAACAGCCCCGACGGCCTGAGCTTTGATGAAGCCGGCAGGCTGTGGATTCAGACCGATGGCGACTCAAGCAACAAGGGCGATTTTGCAGGCATGGGCAACAACCAGATGCTCTGCGCCGACCCTGCCAGCGGCGAAATTCGTCGTTTTCTGGTCGGGCCGATTGGTTGCGAAATCACCGGCATCAGCTTTGCGCCGGACTACAAAACCATGTTCATCGGCATTCAGCATCCCGGCGAAAACGGTGGCTCTACCTTCCCCGAGCATTTGCCCAACGGTAAACCGCGCTCATCGGTGATGGTCATCACCCGGGAAGATGGCGGCGTTATCGGCGCCTGATCGGCAATCAGGAAGAGGACGCAGATCGCTCATCGTTATATAAAGGTCTGCTATTGATTCTGGCCGGAGGCCGTGGGAGCGAACTTGTTCGCGAAGAGGGCTGCATGATCGTAGAAAATGCATCGATTGAAACATCGTCTTCGTGAGCAAGCTCACTCCCACAAGGATCTTTACTCCGCCTGATACTGCGCGTCGAGCCCCGCTTTCCGGGCTCATCAAGACTTGAGTATCACGCCGGGCGCAGAGCGTGGGAACGATGAGCAATCAGTCAATCAATCAACCCGTTCACATCGTAGAACGGGTATGGCCCTTCAAAGTCGCCGAACACAGCATTGTGGCTGACAAACCCCTGTTCCGAATGCCAGCGATGCAGTACGTAGCCGGCCGGTTCCAGGTTGAAATGGGCAGGCGCGGCGTCGTCGAGGTCCAGCACGATCTGGTGTGAGGTGCCAGGGCAGATGCTTGCCACGCTGCCACCAAAACGCCGCTGCATGGGGCGATGCAAATGCCCGCACAACAAACGCTCCACTTGCGGATGCTGGGCAATCACACGCTCCAGCGCCGACGCGTTGCCGAAGGGTTCGCGGTCCATGTGCCCTATGCCGGTAATGAACGGCGGATGATGCAGGATGATCACCGTCGGTACATAAGGACGACGTGACAGCTGCGCGTGCAACCAGTCCAACTGACAGTAATCCAGTCGCCCGCCATGCTCGCCGGGAATGGTCGTGTCCATGCCGATCAGACGTACCGGGTATTTCTCCACCACCCAGTCCAGAGGTCCGCTGGCCGACAATGGCAGGTACACCTGTTCGGCAAACGCCGCCAGCAGGTTGTGTCGATCGTCATGATTGCCGGGCACCAGATAGAACGGCATGTGCAGGCGTTCCAGCTCAGGCTTGAGCACGGCGTATTCGTCCTCACGCCCGAAGTCCACCAGATCACCACTGATCACCACAATGTCAGGACGCTGCTTGCTGGCGTTGATGTGTGCGACTGCGCGGCGCAATGCACCCAGGGTATCGACCACGCCATAGGTCAGGCGGCCGTCGGCTTTGAGGTGCAAGTCACTGATCTGGGCAATAAGAAACGGACGATTCAAAATAATCTCTCTACGGAAACGATGTTACGAATGCAGGGTGAACAGCGCCTGCGGCTCGACACTCAAGGCGATGGCAGCGTTGGTGGCGTGAATAACGTTGTCGGTGCTGTCTACCAACAGTGGTTGCGGACCACCGACATCGACCAGCAAGCGGCTTTGCGCCCCCTGAAAAAACTGCCCGACCAGGCGACCCTGAAGGTGCCCGCGCTCCGGCATCAAACGCAGATGCTCCGGGCGGCAATACACCGTGCCCGGCAGATCAGTGCCACTCCATGGCAGCTCGCCGCCGCGTACCTTGAGACCGGATGGTGTGTGCTCGACCACGCTGAACGCATTGAGGTTGCCGACAAATCCTGCGACAAACGCATTGGCCGGCTGTTGATAGATTTCCCTGGGCGTCGCCAACTGCGACACGCAGCCTTTTTCCATGACCAGAATCCGGTCGCCCAAGGCCATGGCTTCGCCCTGATCGTGGGTGACGAACACCGAGGTGATGCCCAACCCACGCAACAACTGGTCAAGCTCGCTGCGCAAGCGCTCACGCAACTGCGCATCCAGTGCCGCCAGCGGCTCGTCGAGCAGCAGCACCCGCGGACGCGGTGCCAGCGCTCTGGCCAACGCGACCCGTTGACGCTGACCGCCGGAGAGTTCGTTGACACGACGATTGCCATGACCGGTCAGGCCAACCAGTTCCAGCAACTCATCGCAACGCTTGCTTCGTTCGACAGGCGACAGGCCGCGAATCTTAAGGCCGTAGACAATGTTGCCGGCCACGTCGAGATTCGGGAACAGCGCGTAGTTCTGAAACACCATACCGACGTCACGCCGCTCGATAGGCAGGCGCGTGACGTCCTGATCATCGAACAGCACCTGACCGACATCCGGCCGCTCCAACCCTGCGATCAGACGCAAGGTGGTGGTCTTGCCGCAACCGGACGGACCGAGAATCGCCAGCGTTTCGCCAGGTTCGATGGTCAAGTGCAAATCCTGTACAGCAACGGTGCCGTCGGCAAATGCCTTGCGGCAGCCTTTCAGGCGAATGGTGGTTCCGCTCATCGGTTCTCTCCACGGGCAAGACGCGCACTGATGGCCTGTAACGCAATCAGCAGCGGCACAATCAGCAACAGAAAAAGAAGGGTGTAGGCGCTGGCGACTTCCAGTCGGGCTGAGGCGTAGCTGTCGGCCAGACCGACCGGCAGAGTCTTGGTCATCGGCGTGTGCAGCATCCATGTCAGGTTGAACTCGCCCAGCGACAGGGTCACAACCATCAGCACACCGGCCAGAATTCCGGCCCGGCAGTTCGGTACTACTACGCTGAAAAAACGCTTGATCGGGCCAGCGCCCAGACTGGCGGCAGCCTCTTCAAGAACCGGCAACTGTTGACGCTGCATGACCGCCATGACCGGGCGTACCAGAAACGGCAATGTGAACAACACATGGCCCACCAGAATGAACAGCCAGCTGCTGCGAAAGCTGCCGAACTGGCCGTAGGTCAGCAGCAACGCCAGGGCGCTGGCCAGGCCGGGCATGGCGACGGGGAGAACCATCAGTTCTTCAAATGCCCGGCTGAAGCGATTGTTCATGCGCACCAGCGCATACGCCGCCGGAACGCCGACCAGGCACACGCAAATCGCGCAGGCCACAGCCAGTTGCAGCGACAACCAGACGGTTGGTGAATAGGCCTGCCAGACCTGCACCAGCCAGTCGAATGTCAAACCGCTCGACAGGCCCAGAAAATAATTGCGGGTCAGCCCGGCAAGCAGCGAGAGCACTACCGGGACCAGCATGAACGCACAAACCAGCAACGTGAACGCTAGTTGCGCAGCAAACAATGGTGAACGTTTCAAAGGGCAACCCCTGATGTCCGGACCATGCGACGGGCCAGTAACAGCACCGCCCACGTCACCAGCCCGAGGATCACCGACAGCGCGGCGGCTACGGTGAAGTTGGCGTAATTGGTGAACACGTTGTAGATCGCCACCGGCGTGACGTTCAGGCGTGTACCAAGCGTAAATGCCGTACCGAATGCGCCCATCGACGTGGCGAAGCAGATTGCACCGCAGGACACCAGAGCGGGTACCAGCCCCGGAACGATCACATCGCACACCACGCGCCAATGACCCGCGCCCAGCGAATGCGCAGCTTCTTCAAGGCTGCGGTCCAGGCTTTCGCAAGCGGCCATGACGGTGAGGATCACGCGTGGAATCGAGAAATACAGGTAGCCAATGAACAAACCGGTCAGCGAATAGGCGAATATCCAGCGTTCGCCAGCCAGCTCCAGCCCGAGTGCCGCGAAGATGCCTTGGCGACCGGCCAGCAGAATCACCAGAAAGCCCACCACCACGCCGGGAAACGCTAGCGGAAAGGTCAGCAACGCCACCAGCGCAGAGCGTCCGAAAAACTGGTTGCGGGCCAGAAACACACCGCTGATACCGCCGACCAGCAACGCCGCAAGTGTGACCACCAGAGCCAACAGACAGGTCTGCACCAGGCTGCCGAGGTATTGAGCACTGCTCAACACCTGCCAGTAACCGCTGCCATTGCCGTCAGCGCCTTGCGCGCCGAGCAGGATCAGGTGGGTCAGCGGTAACAGCCAGAATGCCAGCAATACCGCCAGCGCCGGAGCAAGCGCCACCGCAGCGGTCGGGCGCAGCCGCAGCCTCATAAATCCGCCCTTGTGCAGAGCCAGCGCGTGTCCCGGCGAGGCTGACATTACTTCACCTCACGCAGATAACGGGCAGCAAAGGCTTCCTGCACGGCAGCCATGTGCTGGTAATCCACCACACCGGCACGAGCGTAATCGCTGTCGGGCAGGAACTGCGCGGCCACGTCGGCAGGCATCTTCGAGCGCACTGGACGCAAATAAGCCTTGGCCCACAGCGCCTGGCCCTCGTCAGACAGGACGAAATCCAGCACCTTCTCGGCATTGGCGCGGTGCGGTGCCTTGGCAACCATGCTCATCACGTACGGCACGCCGATGGTGCCTTCCTTGGGAATCACGAAAGCAACGTTGGCCTTGTCCTTGTAGCGAGCGCGATAGGCGTTGAAGTCGTAGTCGACCAGAATCGGCAGCTCACCGGACAGTACGCGGGCATACGCGGTTTGCTTGGGCACGATGGGCGAATTCTTCGCCAGCTTCTGGAAGTAGTCGATGGCCGGACCGAAGTTGTCCAGTGTGCCGCCCATGGCCTGATTGATCGCAACGGCGGACACGTAACCGACGAATGCACTGGAGGGGTCGAGGTAGCCGACCATGCCCTTGTACTCGGGCTTGAGCAGATCCGCCCAGCTTTGCGGCACCGGCAGACCGCCCAGCGCGTCGACGTTGACCATGATGCCCAGCGTGCCGGAATGAATGGCGAACCAGTGCCCTTCAGGGTCTTTCAGACCTGCGGGAATGTCGTCCCAGTGTTTGGGTTTGTAGGTATCGACCACACCGGCCTTTTGCGCTTGCAGGCCGAAGGTCACACCGTAATACACCACGTCAGCAACCGGCGCGGCCTGCTCGGCGACGATCTGCGCCAGCGCCTGCCCCGAGTTCTTGTTGTCCAGCGGCACTTGTACACCGGTGCTGTCGGCAATCGCCTTGAGCTGCGTGCCCCAGTCAGCCCATTCAAGCGGGCAGTTGTAGCAGATGGCGGTTTCGGCGGCCTGGGCGAGGCTGGCCGCACCACATAACAGCAGTGCCGCGAGGGTTTTACTTAGGCTGAGCATGAAGCATCTCCTGGTAGGGCTGGGTGCTTTCGCCGGGCCGGATATGGCACGGCAGACAATGAGAAACCGGTGCCGCGCCGGCAATTCGCGACAGCAACTGGTCGATGACGATGTCCGCCAGTTCGCCAATCGGCTGAACCACACTGCACAGCGTCGGGTGCATCTGCGTGCCCAGCGTGATGCCATCGAAGCCGATGACCGAAAGGCGTTCGGGAACGCCCCAGCCGTTGCGACGCAATTCGGCAATCAGGCTGATAGCCAATAGATCGTTGGAACAGACCAGCGCGCTGGGCGCGGTCGGGCCACGTAACAGCGGTTCGAGCGCGGCGAAATCGGCGTTGGTATGGGCGGGCATTTCAATCACCGGCCGCGTCTCAAGCCCATGCTCGTTCATGGCATCGCGATAGCCTCCGTAACGCAGGCGGGCGCGGTCGGACTGCATGACCGGGCCTGCGACCATGGCGATACGCCGGTGACCGGCGTCGATCAGATACCGCGTCGCCAGCGCCATGCCTGCGCGGTTATCCACAGACACAGCGCTGTAATCCTCATTGTCGGTCTGGTGATAAGCCAGCACGAACGGCGTGTCCTCGATGGCCAGGCTCTCCAGCACACGGTTGTGCTCGGCGTCGGTTACGGTCAGCACCAGCCCGTCGACTCGCTGGCGCAGCAACTCTTCAACCACGGCGCTTTCACGCTCGGCGCTGTAGTCGGTGGTCGCCAGCAACAGGTTGTAGCCCCGTGCCCGCGCCGCTCCCTCCATAGCCTGAAACTGCTCGGCGAACACCGGGTTGAGCAGGTTTGGCACAATGACGCCAATCAGATTGGTGGTTTGCAGACGTAACTGTCTGCCCAACCGATTGGGGCGAAAGCCAAGTTCACGGGCAGCGACGAATACTCGCTCGCGGGTCTCGGCTCGCACCACCTCAGGGTTTGCGAAGGCGCGTGCAGCGGTGGCCCGGGAAACCCCGGCCAGTCGTGCAACTTCTTTCAAATCAGTCATGGTCGCTCGCTTGAGATCGATCTCATTGGCGGCAACTCTAAGTGGCGAACATGGCTAAACAGCGACCGGAGGATGACCGTTTGGTGACAACTCGACCCTTGGGCACTTTAAACAGAAGGGGTTTAGCGAACCGGGACCGGTCTGCGTTACCATCAGCGGTCCGACGCGGCAACCTGCTGCGCGCAGGAGTAGTCATGGCTCACCCGTTTGCAACACTTACTCCCGATCTGGTTCTGGATGCTGTCGAAAGCATCGGTTTTCTCAGCGATGCCCGCATCCTGGCGCTCAACAGCTACGAAAACCGCGTGTATCAGGTCGGTATCGAAGACGGTCAGCCGCTGATCGCCAAGTTCTATCGTCCACAACGCTGGACCAACGAAGCCATCCTTGAAGAACACAGCTTCACTTACGAGCTGGTCGAGGTCGAAGTGCCCGTCGTCGCGCCCATGGTGCATAACGGCGAAACCCTGTTCGAACACGCCGGTTTTCGTTTCACGCTATTCCCGCGCCGCGGCGGACGCGCGCCAGAGCCGGGCAATCTGGATCAGTTGTATCGCCTGGGCCAGTTACTGGGGCGTATCCATGCGGTCGGCTCGACCAAACCGTTCGCGCACCGCGAAGCACTGGGCGTGAATAATTTTGGCCATGCGTCGGTCAATTACCTGCTGGAAAACAACTGCATCCCGCGCAGCCTGCTTCCGGCTTACGAGTCGGTAGCCCGCGACCTGCTCAAGCGTGTCGAAGACGTTTACGCCGCCACGCCGCACACCAACATTCGCATGCACGGCGACTGCCACCCCGGCAACATGATGTGCCGTGACGAAATGTTCCACATCGTCGACCTGGACGACTGCCGCCTTGGCCCTGCCGTTCAGGACATCTGGATGATGCTGGCCGGTGATCGTCAGGAGCGCCTCGGCCAGTTGTCGGAGCTGATGGACGGCTACAACGAATTTCATGATTTCGATCCACGCGAACTGGCCCTGATCGAACCACTGCGTGCCCTGCGCCTGATGCACTACAGCGCCTGGCTCGCCCGTCGCTGGGACGACCCTGCGTTCCCGCACAGCTTTCCATGGTTCGGCACCGAGCGTTACTGGGGCGACCATATCCTGGCCCTGCGTGAGCAGATGTCGGCGCTGAATGAAGAGCCGTTGAAACTGTTTTGACCTGATGAGTCCCAGATTATCGTGCGGCGCTCCGCGTCCGATCCTGAATGTCCGGTGCGGCGCAAATCTGTGACGCGGAGCGTCACCCAAGGCATTCCCACGCTGGAGCGTGAGGAACGATAATCTCAACTATCGTGCGGCGCTCCGCGTCCGATCCTGAACAAGCGACGCGGCACAGATGTCGTGAATCAACCGAACCTGTGTATAACATCGAGCGCTCCAGCGTGAGCACGACCAAAACCATCAACCGCATCACCCGACAATAAAACCGGAAATTTCTGTATTAAAGGGACGCTCCATGCAAGCTGCCAATCCACGCCGTGGATACATTCTGGGCCTGAGTGCTTACATCATCTGGGGCCTGTTCCCCATCTACTTCAAGGCTATCTCCGCCGTTCCGGCCATCGAGATCATCATCCATCGTGTGCTTTGGTCAGCCCTCTTCGGCTCGATTGTGCTGATGTTCTGGAAGCATCCCGGCTGGTGGCGTGACCTGCGCAACAACCCACAGCGACTGGCCGTACTGGCACTGAGCGGCACGCTGATCGCGGCCAACTGGATCGTCTACGTGTGGGCCGTGAACAACGGCCGCATGCTTGAAGCCAGTCTCGGCTATTACATCAACCCGCTGGTCAACGTACTGCTGGGCATGTTGTTACTGGGCGAACGGCTCAGGCGCCTGCAAATGCTGGCGGTCGCTTTCGCCGCCATTGGTGTCGCCCAACAGGTCTGGCACGTGGGCAGCCTGCCTTGGGTGTCACTGGCGCTGCCATTGACCTTCGCGTTCTACGGCCTGATCCGTAAAAAAGCCCCGGTTGCCGCCCTCCCTGGCCTGGTGGTGGAAACCTGGATGCTGGTGCCACTGGCATTGATCTGGCTGGCACTCAACCCGACAGCCATCAGCGCACAAGCACAATTCTGGACCACCACCCAGGCCATCTGGCTCGCAGCCGCGGGCCCGGTAACGCTGATCCCGCTGGTGTGCTTCAACGCCGCAGCCCGCCACCTGCCGTTCACCACCCTGGGCTTCCTGCAATACCTCGCGCCCACGCTGGTTCTGCTGCTGGCCGTACTGCTGTATGGCGAGCATCTGACCACCAGCACCATCATCACCTTCGCCTTTATCTGGGCGGGGCTGGCAATCTACAGTGTGGATATCTGGCTGAAATCCCGCGGTCGCAGCTGATCAAAAAACACACAAACCCTCGCAGGCCACGCTCCCCGTGGCCTGCAAGAGGTTCTCCAAGGGTTATCCACAGGCAGGCTAACCTTATCTGTGCACAAGCCTTTGAAACTGTTGGTTTTTTGATCAACTTTCGCCAGGCCACGGCGAACGTGGCGCGCAAGGCTATTCCCCCAGGTTATCCACAGGCAGGTGCACGGTTAACTTGGATAACCTGAAAGTGGATCTAGTCCTCGGTACCCAACACCAACTCCACAATCAGACCACCAGCAAGCGTCGCGTGCAGGCAGAGCGGATCAAAAAGCACTGCTCTACCAGGTACCGCCCCCCGTCCCTCGAAAGAAGTTATACGCTGATATATTCAGCTTCTTGAAAAGCCCGTCAACCAAAGATTCTCGACCGGTTATATCTAGTGAAGCATCTAAAAAGTATTCAATCGACAGTCATACTGTTTTTATACCATAAGACCCGGCAATCTTTATTCCAATAATGCACGCCCTAAGCGGCCAGGGGGCATAAAGATATCACCTCCATCCCACTCAAAGGCCGTCAACTTAAAAACATCATGCTGACGAAATAATATCGCGACACCCTCAAAAGCCCCGATATCATTCTACAACCTGACAATGGGATGCCATTGCGTATCGTCATAAATTGATAACACTTTTTAATCGACAACTCCACTCGCACCCAACTATGTTATCTATTACTCGCATCAATAAGTATTTTCTCTACTGAGCAATAACGAAACATGCAGGAAAACCTAGTGTTCCGACGGCCGGATGAAACTCATGGACAGTTACATTTTCGCTTAACATGGAGATTCACATATGACAGAGAAAGGATACACACCAGGCCAGGTTTATGAAATTAGACCCTTGATTATCACCCCTGACCGTGTACAGACTTTTGGGCAGCACATCGGAGGTGGCTACACAGGCAATGGGGACGGTTGGGGACCTCAAGAAGGACCACGCAGAGGTGAAAGCGGCAGTAGCGGCAGAAATCGTGAAATCGCATTACCCAACGTAATGGCGGAGTTCATGAATGAGCAGATTCATAGCCAAGCCCAGATCGACCGTGAATACGGCGGACGGTTCGAAACGATAGTTAGCAATACAGAGCATGAACTACAAGAAAAAAAAGATGAAACTAAAAACGGTAGGCCTCTCACGACTGAAGAGTCTGTAGAACTGGATCGAGTAATCACGCTAGACCTTATTCACGTCAAAGCGTCTCAATATTCAAATACAGCACCGAACATTTATGGCTTTTATGGACAAAGCCCTTATTTTTTGATGATGGTGTTACCACGCCAAAAAATGCGAGAGCTATTAAACTCAGGAAATGCCACACGAGAATCACTTATCGAATTATATGCATTATTTGATAACGTATATAAATCAGCAATGGAATTAAAAGCACTATCTATTTCTATAGATATTCTCGCGTCCAAGTTTTCAGACTTGGCAAATCAAGCAAGAGGCGTGCAGGCAGCCATATCCTTCAATAACTCAAGTTGGCATGCAGTACAAAATCAACGATTTGATGTTATTAACTCAGAGCGAGATATACACGTCCAACAACTCCCCGAGTTCCTACAATCCGAACTCATCGCAGCAGCCGGTTCGGTGGCAGGTCAGACACCCGTACAAGCACTTGCTCACTACAGGGCCACACTAGACCATATGGCCGAAACCAAAACCAACGAAATTGGACCCATTCATGCTCCGCCTCCACATTCTGGAAGAGGCATAACCATCACGTATCCTGCAAATAACCCCAAGATAAATGCTCCATTGAGTAAACCAGAACTCGAAGCGCTGAACGAACTGGTTTACTTACAGCTCAATACACCGCTTGGAGTCAAATGGCTAAGCTATCACCAAGCGCTGCTGAAATCTGAATCCGCACGACATCTGATCGTGACCTCAAATGCATTTCAAGGCTTGATTGAGCGACTGCGTGTACTTGATCAAGATGCTGAGGCAAAACGAATGGCAGACGAGCAAATACATTTAGCTATGCAGACTGAAGCAAAGCGCATTGCGGACGAACAAATACGCATCGCTATGGAAATTGAAGCCGAGCGAATGGCCGCTGAACAAGATCGCATTAATGCTGAAGCGGAAGCTCAACGTATCGTCGATGAGCAGACGCGCAATGTGGCAGATGCAGTAAAAACTGCTCATACATTCCGCATGTCAGGCTCGATATCAACATCTCAATCAATCTTCACGACTTCTGCTGGCGCCGTGGCGGTCATTGATGGAGCCGCACTTACCCTGGAAGCTGCCATTCGCACAACCGTGGCAGCAGTCACCAGTGTGGCTGCGGGCACTGCGTCAGGCTTGATGGTCGGCATCGCCGCCTTGGTGTATCCGTCAAAACTGGCTGATGGCGAATTGCCTGAACGCTATGCATTCAGTACTCCCTTATCAAATATTACTGGGCGAGAAGGGCTTTGGCCGACATTGGCTGACGCGGGCGGAACAGTGAGCTTACCTGCTCGCATCAGCTCGAAAACAGCTGCGGCAGGACAGTCGGAACTCATTATTGTCAAAACCGACGGGGTCGCCATACCTTCCAAAGTCAAGGTAATTGAGGCTGTTTATAATACGGTGCAAGAAGAGTACACCGTCATAACAGCGGACATACCGCCACGAACGATAATCTGGACGCCCATTGCTTCCAATGAAAATGCGTCAACATCGATTCCTGCCGAGCAGTCAGGGTCAGTGTCCTACACCGGAGCAACAATCACGCCTGTTGCAGGCAGAATTGACAGCTTCCCGGGGATTATTGAAGCAGGGTTCGATGACTTCATTACTGTTTTTCCGTCAGATTCCGGCCTACCGCCTGTTTACGTCATGTTCAAGGATCGACGCGACGAGCCAGGAACGGCAACAGGTGCCGGGCATCCTGTAACAGGCATATGGCTGGGCGCAGCCTCTGACGGCGGCGGAGCACCCATTCCCTCGCAAATAGCCCTTCAATTAACCGGAAAGAATTTTAGAAATTTCAGGGCATTTCGGGAAGCTTTTTGGCAGGCTGTTGCCAATGATACTGAATTGTCCAGACAGTTTTCTCCTATTAACATTATGGCAATGAAGAAGGGGTACGCCGCATTCGTTAGAAAAACCGAACGACGTGGCGCCAGAAATAAATATGAATTGCATCATAAAATTCACCTATTTCATGGAGGAGATATTTATAATGTTGATAACATTTATGTGACCACACCAACCCGCCACATTGAGATTCATAAGGAATTTAATAATGAGCAATAATATAAACGACATGACAGAACTTGAATTTCTTCTGTTCGTTAAAAACATCAGCGAAGCTAACTACCCCTCTGAAAGTGCTCATAACGACGCAGTCATTAGTTTTGAAGAAATCTCAGAACACCCTGCTGGTTCGGATTTGTTATTTTATCCTGAACAAGGTAAGGAAAGCCCTGAAGCGATAGTCGCAGAAGTTAAAGCATGGCGAGCAGCTAACAGCAAGACGGGCTTCAAAACTCCCTAATTATGAACACCCGCTCAGTTACCCAACATCAACTTGGTAACTGAGCTCTACCCTGTTAGTTTATCTTTACTTTTACTTGAGGCAAGCAAGTACCCAATCCGAGGGAGCACGATGCTGCTCATAGAATCCAAGGAGAAAAAAATGAATCTTAAAGAAAGGCTCGAAGACTATACTGAACAGGAGCTCATCGAACTCATGAATAAAATATGGCAGGCTGATGTTAATTCCGAAGATGAACATGACACACTTATTTCACACTTTGTCAGCGTCATGGAACATCCTCTGGGCACTGACCTGATTTTTTACCCAGAGTCACATGACAAGGACAATCCCCTTGCTATTCTTGAACTCATAAAGAACTGTCGCTCAGCCAACGGTAAATCGGGCTTTAAATTGACTTGGGATGATAAGTGCGCTCAGTCGCCAACCTTACATTGGTGACTGAGTATAGCCTCACTCCTCACTCCGCAACACCAACTCCACCATCAGATCATCAGCCAGGGTCTCAAGCCCTGCCTGCAACTCATCCAGCGACAAGCCCAGCGGTACGCCCAGCACGGCATCGGCGTGGAACAGCAACTCGCTGCTCATGGGCGCAGGGGAAACGTCGGTGATCAAGTGTTCGACGTTGACGCCCTGCCCGGCCAGCAAGCGGGTAATGTCGCGCACAATACCGGGGCGGTCGTTACCGACCAGCTGCATGCTGATCAACTGGGTCGGGGCGGTTGGCTCTATCACGCTTTCGGCCAACAGCATGCGAATGCCGTGGGCTGACAGGGCGTTCAACGCCTTGATCAGGTCATCGTACTTTTCCGGCTCGACACCCACCTTGAGGATCCCGGCAAACTGCCCGGCCATGCGCGACATGCGGCTTTCCAGCCAGTTGCCGCCCTGCTCGGCAATGCACTGCGCGATACGTTCGACCTGACCCGGTTTGTCGGGAGCAACCAGCGTTACGACGAGATGATCCACGGTCAATTCCTCTTTCTGTGCAGGTGATTTGAAAACGGCGTCGGTCGCACGAGTATAGACAGACCCGAGGGCAGCCCGTGCGCGGTAAATCGTGTACCGTTTACCACGCTTTATGGAACAATCCCGAGCGCTTTTGGGAACACAATGAATATCATCGTGACCCGATATGAATATCCAGTCGTTTAGTGACATATTCAGCGACGTTTTCACGCGACGGCGGCTCATGTAGTATCCGAAATCTCGCACTACATGACACCAAGATCAATAACAGAGCGCTCCCCGAGTGTGCTCGACCCTGCTGAGCAGAGTGAGGCAAGTGCAATGACTGAGTACGTTCAAGTCGGTGACCTGCAAGTCGCCAGAGTCCTGTTCGACTTCGTGCAGAACGAAGCCACACCCGGAACCGGCATCGACGCCACTGCGTTCTGGGCCGGTGCGGACCAACTGATCCACGACCTTGCGCCAAAGAACAAGGCACTGCTCGCCAAACGAGATGAATTGCAGGCGCAGATCGACACGTGGCACCAATCGCGTGCCGGACAGGCTCACGACGCCTCGGCTTACAAAGCCTTCCTTCAGGAGATCGGCTACCTGCTGCCAGAAGCAGCGGACTTCCAGATCACCACGCAAAACGTCGATGAAGAAATAGCCTCCATGGCCGGACCGCAACTGGTCGTGCCGGTGATGAACGCACGGTTTGCGCTCAATGCGTCCAATGCCCGCTGGGGCTCGCTGTATGACGCGCTCTATGGCACCGATGCCATCAGCGAAGAAGGCGGCGCGGAGAAAGGCAAGGGTTACAACAAGGTGCGTGGCGACAAGGTGATCGCCTTCGCCCGCGCGTTTCTCGATCAGGCTGCCCCTTTGGCGGCTGGGTCCCACGTTGATTCGACTGCTTACAAGTTGATCGACGGCAGACTGGTCATCAGCCTCAAGGGCGGCAGCAACACTGGCCTGCGCGACGATGCACAACTGGTGGGTTTCCAGGGTGATGCCTCAGCGCCGTTCGCCGTGCTGTTCAGGCACAATGGCCTGCATTTCGAATTGCAGATCGACGCTTCCAGCCCGGTTGGCCAAACCGATGCGGCAGGCGTGAAAGACATCCTCATGGAAGCCGCGCTGACCACCATCATGGACTGTGAAGACTCCATTGCAGCCGTCGATGCCGACGACAAAGTGGTCGTCTACCGTAACTGGCTGGGCCTGATGAAAGGCGATCTGGCGGAATCGGTGTCCAAGGGCGGCGAGACCTTCACCCGCACCATGAACCCGGACCGGGTCTACACCACGCCACAAGGCGGCGAAGCCACGCTGCACGGTCGTTCGCTGCTGTTCATTCGCAACGTAGGTCACTTGATGACCATCGACGCGATCCTCGACAAGCATGGCAATGAAGTGCCGGAAGGTATTCTCGACGGCCTGCTGACCAGTCTGGCTGCGATCCACAACCTCAACGGCAATAGCTCGCGCAGCAACAGCCGCAGCGGCTCGATGTATATCGTCAAACCGAAGATGCACGGGCCGGAGGAAGCCGCGTTTACCAACGAACTGTTCGGGCGTATCGAGCAGGTGCTGGGCTTGCCGCGCAACACATTGAAAGTCGGCATCATGGATGAGGAACGCCGTACCACGGTCAACCTCAAAGCCTGTATTCAGGCAGCCAGCGAGCGCGTGGTATTCATCAACACCGGCTTCCTCGACCGCACCGGTGACGAAATTCATACCTCGATGGAAGCGGGCCCGGTGGTGCGCAAGGCGCAGATGAAAGCCGAGAAATGGATCAGTGCCTACGAGAACTCCAACGTCGACATCGGCCTGAAATGCGGTTTGCAAGGTCGTGCGCAGATCGGCAAGGGCATGTGGGCCATGCCCGACCTGATGGCAGCCATGCTGGAACAGAAAATTGCCCACCCGCTGGCTGGCGCAAACACTGCCTGGGTGCCCTCGCCTACAGCGGCCGCGCTGCACGCCCTGCATTATCACAAGGTCGATGTGTTCGCTCGCCAGGCCGAACTGGCTCAGCGCGAGCAGGCATCGGTGGATGACATTCTGACCATTCCCCTTGCACCGAACACTGACTGGACGCCCGAAGAAATCCAGAACGAACTGGACAACAACGCACAGGGCATTCTTGGCTACGTGGTGCGCTGGATCGACCAGGGCGTGGGTTGCTCGAAAGTACCGGACATCAACGACATCGGTCTGATGGAAGACCGCGCAACGCTGCGCATCTCAAGCCAGCACATGGCCAACTGGCTGCGTCATGGCGTTGTCACCGAAGCTCAGGTGCTGGAAAGCTTGAAGCGCATGGCACCGGTCGTGGATCGCCAGAATGCCAATGACCCGCTGTATAGCCCCCTGGCACCAGACTTCGACAGCAACATTGCCTTCCAGGCAGCCGTAGAACTGGTGATCGAAGGCACGCGGCAGCCTAACGGCTATACCGAGCCGGTATTGCATCGTCGCCGTCGTGAGTTCAAGGCTAGTAAAGGTCTGTAACGAGTCGTCTGAGCCATTGCGGGTGCTTGTCCTTGCCGGATGAGCAATCCGCAAAGGCTCACTGCTTCAACTTATCCCCAACTCTCGCTTCACCAGCTTCACCAGTTGCTTGGTGTTAAGCGGCTTGAGCAGGAAGTCCACCACGTTAAGGTGCATGGCATCGATGGCATCGCGCACGTTGGCATCGCCTGAGACGATAATGATCGGCAGTTCGGAGCGATCCGACTCCCGTACCTTGCGGATCAGGTCCAACCCATCGAAAGGCGCCATACGCAAATCGGTGATCAGCAGTCCGATGGACTGACGCGTCTGGATCATTTCAAGCGCGCTGTCGCCACCGGGTGCGGTCATGCAACTGATGTCGTTGAGGCTCAGAATTTCGGCCAGCAGCTCGCGCGCGTCGCTGTCGTCATCGACGATCAGGACTCGTTGCGGTGCGTCACGGACGGGCGTGAGCATGACCTCATGGAGGGCATTGCGCTCGTCATCGCTCAAAATGTCGTGGTCAATCATTGCAATCCCATCTTTCCCTGAACTAATCCGACAGCAGATATGGGTCAATCTGCGATGCATTTCGTCGGCATCCCGGCCGGTCTTCGCTCGCAATCCATTGCGTTCGTCAAATCAGTTACGCAGCAGCAGACACGGCCATGTCACTCGGTTCAAGCGTAAGACTTACGTCCAATGGGCACCCGGCTGCAAGCGGCCGACCATGAGCACCAATAACAAGAACGCGGAACAGGCCATGAGCAAGGCAGATGCTTTCACCCAGGCAGGCAAGACAGCCGTGCTACAGAACATACACGGCACCATGCAGTTTCTGCAAAAATTCCCGCCTTTCAACCAGATGGAAAACGCTCATCTGGCGTACCTCGTAGAGCAGTGTCAGCTCCGGTTCTATGCCGCAGATGAAAGCATCATCAAGCCCGGCGATGGCCCGGTAGAACACTTCTACATCGTCAAACAAGGGCGAATCGTTGGTGAACGTCCGCATTCTGCCAAAGGCGGCACAGAAACAACATTTGAAATTACCACTGGCGAGTGTTTTCCACTTGCGGCCCTGCTGGGCGAGCGTGCCACTCGCACCGAGCACCTGGCCGCCGAGGACACCTTCTGCCTGCAATTGAACAAGCAGGCGTTCATCAAGCTGTTCGCGCTTTCCACAACGTTTCGCGACTTTGCCCTGCGCGGTGTCAGCAGCCTGCTGGATCAGGTCAATCAGCAAGTTCAGCAGCGCGCCGCTGAAACCCTGGGCACGCAGTATTCCCTGAATACACGTCTCGGCGAACTGGCCATGCGTCACCCGGTGATGTGCAGCCCTGAAACACCCATGCGTGATGCGGTGAAACTGATGCATGAACAGCAGGTAGGCAGCATCGTGATTGTCGACGAGCAGCAGGCCCCACTGGGGATTTTTACCCTGCGCGACCTGCGTGAAGCGGTTGCCGATGTGAATGCCGATTTCAGCGCGCCGGTCAGACACACCATGAGCCTGTCGCCGTTCCATCTGAGCCCGGACGCCAGCGCATTCGACGCGGCCATCGCCATGACCGGACGTCACATCGCCCACGTGTGCCTGGTCAGAGACGGGCGATTGTGTGGCGTGGTGTCGGAGCGCGATCTATTTTCCTTGCAACGGGTCGACCTGGTCCATCTGGCACGGACCATCCGCAATGCACCGCGTATCGAAGCGCTCGCCGGCTTGAGGGGCGATATCGTCCAGTTGGTCGACCGCATGCTGGCCCACGGTGCCTCTTCGACCCAGATAACCCAGATCATCACCCTGCTCAACGACCACACCGTGTGCCGCGTTATCGAGTTGACGCTTGCAGAAAAAGGCGACCCCGGCATTGCATTCAGCTGGCTGTGCTTTGGCAGCGAAGGCCGCCGCGAGCAGACGCTGCATACCGATCAGGACAACGGCATTCTGTTTGAAGCCAGCGATGCGGCAGAAGCAGAGCAGATCCGAACGTTACTTCTACCGATTGCCGAGCGCATCAATCAAAGCCTGGCGCAGTGCGGTTTCACCCTGTGCAAGGGCAACATCATGGCCGGCAACCCCGACCTGTGCCTGTCCCGGCTCGAATGGTCAAAGCGCTTTGCAGCCTTTATCCGCGAAGCAACTCCGGAGAACCTGCTGGCATCGAGTATCTATTTCGATCTACGCGTGGTCTGGGGCGATGAAAGTGGCGGCGAGCAACTGCGCCGCGGCATTCTGGATCAGGTGGCAGACAACAAGCTGTTCCAGCGCATGATGGCCGAGAACGCTCTGCGCCAACGGCCGCCGGTGGGCCGTTTCAAGGATTTCGTGCTGGCGCGAAAAGGCAGCGAAAAAGACACCCTGGACCTCAAGACCGAAGGCCTGACGCCCTTTGTCGACGGGGCGCGCCTGCTGGCGCTGGCCAACGGAGTCGGCGTCAACAATACCCAGGAACGCCTGCGCCAACTGGTCGAACGTGAAGTCATCGACCCGCTGGATGGCGCTGCGTATGAAGAGGCTTACCACTTCATTCAGCAGACCCGCATGCAGCAACATCAACTGCAAAGCCGCCAGAATCTTCCTTACTCCAATCGCATCGACCCTGACACGCTCAACCATCTGGACAGACGCATTCTGCGCGAATCGTTTCGCCAGGCGCAGCGACTGCAAACCAGCCTGACCCTGCGTTACCAACTATGAACCTGTTCGAATGGCTCAAGCCGCGCGCGAAAAAGACACCCTTGCAAGCGCATCAACTGGATCGCCTCAAAAAGCTGCCGGTCTGCGCGAACCTCAGCGACAAGCCGTTGCGCCAACAGCGCTGGGTAGTGCTGGACCTCGAAACCAGTGGCCTGAACATGAACCGCGATCAAGTGCTGTCCATCGGCGCGGTCGTGATTGAAGACGGTGCCATCGATCTGGGCCAGCAGTTCGAGCGTACGCTGTTGCGCGTCGATCACAAGGTCAGCCCGGCCGTGCTTATTCATGGTTTGGCGCCCAGTGCGATTGCCGCGGGCAGCGAGCCCGCCGAGGCATTGCTGGACTTTATGGAGTTCGTCGGCGAAAGCCCGATTCTGGGCTTTCATGCGCCGTTCGATCAGCACATGCTGTCGCGCGCGCTGAAAGAAAGCCTGGGCTACCGCTTGCAGCATCCGTTTTTCGATGCCGCCGAAATCGCCCCGATGCTCTGCGAGCAAGCCAACCTGCGTCATGCAGGGCTGGACAACTGGACGCAATTTTTTGGCCTGCATGCCGAAGAGCGTCACAACGCCAGCGCTGATGCACTGGTCACCGCAGAACTGGCGCTGATCCTGTTCAGCCACGCACGTCGTCAGCAGATCGACAGCCCGCGACTACTGGAAGAGCGACTTGGGCAATGGCGCAGACGTAAACAATCGCACTCTTTTTGACTGCGACCTGCGCTCAGCTCTGGGAAATGGTCTTGGCGATTACATCCACCGTCGCGTCCACCTGCTCGCGGTAACGCTTGAGCTCGACCTTGTGCAATTGCTCAAGCTCGATTTGCTGCGAACAGAGGTTCAGCGCTGCCAGAACCAGCAGACGGTCACCGATCAACGTCGGGTATTTGCGCTTGGTGTCGGCCAGCGACGCGTTGAGCATCGCTGCGGCCTTCATGAGGGTCAGGTCTTCACCGGCCGGGGCTTTGACCGAGTACTCGTTACCCAGAATGGTGAGAACGGTTACACCGTTGCCATCGACGTTCATGCGCCAACAGCACTTGCGCTGGTCGCGCGGTCAACCAGTGCCTGGATACGGGCGGCGGTGCTGCCCTGCTTCTCTTCCTGCTCCATCAGGCTCAGTTGCAAGTTCTCGTTCTCGTCCTTGGCTTTTGCCAGCTCGGCACCGAGCTGTGCATTTGTGTCTTGAAGGGCCTGGTTCTGTTGCACCAGATCACCGACAAGTTGTTCCAATTGGCTAAGGGAGGCTTCCAACATTTTGATTTCTCGAGCAAATTTCAACGGGCGCGTACGATAAAGAAAAGTCGCTGCGCATGCCAGCGCTCAGGCTTTGATACTGATCTGTCATGACGTTGACATGTCGATAACGTAGACGCGTAGGGGGCTTGTGACTACGTATTCGGAATCCGGTTCCTGCTGTTCGTCAGACCGTCTGAAACTGCGACAAATGCGCGCAGCCAATGGGCAGACTGCCATCGCGAAAAAAGCACCCACCCCGTCTTTTCAAGGGGTTGCGTCCGAGCCGCGAGCGAGATGAAGAAATCGTCACGATTAAGTCACCCCCAATAAGTGCCTATCGGCTCAAGACTTTAGTCGCACGTCCGATAGGCACCCCACTTACGGCTTTATCTCCGTCTCTAAATCGCATGGAACGCGTGAATGACCCTGGAAGCTTTCTATGTCCCTGCGAAATATGAACATCGCGCCTCGAGCGTTTCTTGGATTTGCCATGATCGGCACCCTCATGCTGATTCTGGGCGTCTTTGCACTGTCACAGATGAGCAAGATCCGCAGCGCCACCGAGGTGCTGGCCGATAGCAACGTGCCCAGCATCAAGAGCCTCGATCGCTTCGCTGAAGTCAGCATTCGTCTGCGGGTGCTGTCCTATCGATTGCTGGTCAATCGCGATCCGGAAACCCAGCAGAAAACCATCGAGCTGATGGCGATGCGCAACAAGCAGATCACTGACGCTCAGGCCGTTTACGAGAAGCTGATCAGTACCCCCGACGAGCGCAATCTCTATAGCCAGTACGTGCAGCTGCTGGGGCAGTATCGCCAGCTTGAAGACCGTCTGAAGGCGCTGAGCAGTGCCAACAAAATCGACGAATTGCAGGGTTTGCTCAACAAAGAAATGGTCAGCAACTCCGACCAGATGAACGTTGTGCTGCGCAAGCTGGTGGATATCAATACGGCGCAATTGAATGAGGTCAAGGAGCAGGCCTCCATCGAGTATGACTCGGCATTCAATATGGTGATCGGACTGCTGATCGCCGCCACCCTGCTGACCCTCGTGTTTGCCTGGATGCTGATCAAGAGCATTACCACACCGATTGCCACCGCACTGCTTGCGGCGGAGACCATCGCGCAAGGCAACCTGACCCGGCCGATCAGTATCGACGGCACCGATGAAGCCGGTCGTCTGCTGCTGGCCATGAAAACCATGCAGGACAAGCTGCGCGATACCTTGCAGGGTATTTCCGGCTCGGCCACGCAACTGGCTTCAGCAGCCGAAGAACTGAATGCCGTCACTGACGAAAGCGCACGCGGGCTGGTGCAGCAGAACGACGAAATAGAACAGGCTGCCACTGCGGTCAACCAGATGACCAGCGCCGTGGAAGAAGTGGCGCGCAACGCCACCAGCACTTCGCAGGCATCGCGCAGCGCAGCGACCTCTGCGGGCGATGGCCGCGACCTGGTTCAGGAAACCGTCAGCGCCATCGAGCGCATGAGTGGCGACGTGCAAGGCACCGCCGAGCTGATCATCAGCCTGGCCAATGAGTCGCGTGATATCGGCAAGGTGCTCGACGTGATTCGCGGCCTGGCCGACCAGACCAATCTGCTGGCATTGAACGCCGCCATCGAAGCAGCGCGGGCCGGTGAAGCAGGACGTGGCTTTGCCGTAGTGGCCGACGAAGTCCGTGCCCTGGCCCATCGCACCCAGCAATCGACCAGCGAAATCGAACGCATGATCAGCAGCATTCAGACCGGCACGGAGCAGGCCGTCAGCTCGATGCGCAACAGCACCGAACGCGCCGAATCGACCTTGAACATTGCCAAGGGCGCGGGTTTGGCGCTGAACACCATCAACGTCGCGGTCGAAGAGATCAACGAACGCAACATGGTCATCGCCAGCGCCGCCGAAGAGCAGGCGCAAGTCGCTCGCGAAGTGGACCGCAACCTGGTCAACATCCGCGACCTGTCCGCACAATCCACAACTGGCGCCAACCAGACCAGCGCAGCCAGCACCGAACTGTCACGCCTGGCCGTGGACCTCAACAGCATGGTGTCGCGCTTCGCACTTTGATGCTCGAAAACGGGCGTTTTATTTCCGGAAGCTATGTTGTGTGAAAGCCAGTCTTCGCGAACAAGTTCGCTCCTACGCCCTTCGGGCAGAAGCAAACCGTGATCCCCAGCTTCTGGCCGCAGGCCGTAGGAGATTCTATGGTTTTGGGAAAGCCCTCAAGCCACTTTTGTTTGATATTCGCTCTGGTTCTTTAACAGAGCGAAGACTACTCAAGCTAACTTTCGGGCGAGCATGACCAGCGCTTGAG
>NZ_JALHBH010000101.1:0-122142 GCF_022836805.1 Pseudomonas sp. RGM 3321 | reverse complement strand
GGCTCACACCATGAGATTGCAGCGGTATGTCACCAGGCGACATTACTACTAATAACGCGGCGAAATGAGGCGAGATGGCGAACGAGGACGTCGGCCATTTCATAAGAAGCTGTAGTGCGTTTCTTACAGTGATGACGCTTTACACTTTGCTTGTATCGACCGACCGGATGACTGACTTCGCCTGAACAACTTGAAGCCTGCATTCAATCCAGCGCGAGGCCATCAAAAAATGCTATGAAAATCTTGTACGTGAAATTACATTGGTACAAGTTTTGTGGCGCTGGGGTATTGGCCTGCCAGCGTTGATGTACAGACCAACAGCCTTTCGCCACGTCCTTTCAGGTGCTTGCAGAAGCCCCGCGGAGCCCGCCCATTGACCCAATCCCCCCATCTCTACCTCGTCCTCGGCGATCAGTTGTCCTTCGACCTGAAGTCTCTGGAGCACCTCAACGCCGAGCGCGACACGGTTCTGCTGGTCGAGGTGATGGAGGAGGCGAGCCATGTGCCGCATCATCCGCAGAAAATCGTGCTGATCTTCAGCGCCATGCGTCATTTTGCCGAGGCGCTGCGTGAGCGCGGCGTTCGGGTGCAGTACGTCATGCTTGATGACCCGCAGAACACAGGCTCGGTGCCGGGTGAGTTGCGGCGCTGGCAGGCTTTGCTGCACGCCGAAGAGGTGCATGTTACCGAGTGCGGTGACTGGCGGCTGGAGCAGTCGATCAAGGACTGCGGGTTGCCGATTCAATGGCATGCCGATACGCGCTTTCTCTGTTCCCGCGAAGAATTTTCGTCGTGGGCGCAGGGTAAAAAGCAGTTGCGCATGGAGTTCTTCTATCGGGAGATGCGGCGCAACAGCAGGCTGCTGTTGAACGGCGACGGTACGCCGGTGGGCGGTGCCTGGAATTTTGATGCGGAAAACCGCAAGGCCCTGCCCAAGGGTCTCGCTGCGCCTTACCCGATGCGCTTCTCGGCAGACGGGATCACTCGCGACGTGCTGACATTGGTAGCTGAACGTTTTGCCAGTCACTACGGTTCGCTGGATGATTTCGATTACCCGGTGACGCATGTCGATGCTCAGGCGCTGTGGGAATACTTTCTCGATTTCGGGCTGGCCGGCTTCGGCGATTATCAGGATGCAATGGCCACCGATGAGCCGTTTTTGTTTCACGCGCGGATCAGCGCTGCGCTGAACATCGGCCTGCTGGATCTGCGCCAGGTCTGCAGTGACGTGGAGTCCGCGTACTGGTCGGGCAGGGTGGCGCTGAATGCCGCCGAAGGTTTCATTCGCCAATTGATCGGCTGGCGGGAATATGTGCGTGGCGTTTACTGGCTGAAAATGCCCGAGTATGCCGATGGCAACCTGTTCGGCAACAGCAGGCCGCTGCCGGAGCTTTACTGGACCGGCGAAACGAAGATGAACTGTATGAGTCAGGCGATCGGCCAGAGCCTGAAGCATGCCTATGCCCATCATATTCAGCGCCTGATGGTGACCGGCAACTTTGCGCTGCTTGCCGGTATCGTGCCGAGCCAGATCTGCGAGTGGTATCTGGCGATTTACATGGACGCCTTCGACTGGGTCGAGCTGCCCAATACGCTGGGCATGGTCATGCACGCCGATGGCGGTTATCTGGGTTCCAAACCCTACTGCGCCAGCGGCCAGTACATTAAGCGCATGTCTGACTATTGCCGTGGCTGCGCTTACAAGGTCACTGAAAGCACGACTGACGATGCCTGCCCGTTCAACGCGCTCTACTGGCATTTTCTGATGCGCCATGGCGATCTTTTGCGGCGCAACCAGCGTATGGGCATTATTTACAAGAACCTTGATCGCATGGCTGAACCCAAACAGCAGGCGCTGTGGGAGCGGGGCGAGGCGTTGCTGGCCAGGCTCGATGCCGGAGAGGCGCTTTGAAAAAGAGTGAGCTGCCGGTCAAAACCTGCGCGGTCTGCGGGCTGCCTTTTACCTGGCGCAAGAAGTGGGCACGCTGCTGGGATGAGGTGCGCTACTGCTCTGAGCGCTGTCGTCGAAACAAGCTATCGGCGAGCCAGTAACGCTTTCAAAATATTTCGAAATGAAAAGTGCTGAACTATCGCTTCGCCAGCATGATCCTTTTCTATGCGCATTCAGCGCGACCCCGACAGGCGAGTGCATTCGCACTGAGCATTGATCCAGGGTCGCCGAACGAAAAGGAGCCGTCATGACTGTAACCACCTATCCCGACTACCGATATACGCCAGGCCCGCTACACGCGACCCTGCTCGCTGGAACCGTGCCTCTGTTTCTTGGCGGATTGCTGAGCGACATCGCCTACTATCAGACCTTTCAGATTCAGTGGAGCAACTTTGCCGCCTGGCTGATTGCCGGAGGCTTGCTGTTCTGCGGGCTGGCGTTGCTGTTCGCACTGGTCAATCTGGTGCGTGCGGATAACAAGGCCGGTCGTCCCGTGGTGTACTTCCTGTTGTTGCTGGTCACCTGGGTGCTGGGTCTGGTCAATGCCTTCGAGCATGCGAAAGACGCTTGGGCGGTCATGCCGTCTGGCTTGATCCTGTCGGTCATCGTGGCCGTACTGGCCGGTGTTGCGACATGGACGGGGCTGACCAGCCTGCGTTCGGGAGGTGCAGAATGAAGCACTCTCACGCACTGACTGCATTGAGTATGGCGCTGCTGTTGAGCGCTTGCGGTGGCGAAGCGGACAGCACCCAGGCACGCGGGCCGGACCCGAAACTGCCGGAACCGCAACGTGGCCTGCTGCCCAGCATGAAGATTGCCGAGCCCGTTGCATGGGGCGATCAAAAGCCGAGCGTGCCCGAGGGGTTCAGCATCACTGCGATTGCCACCGACTTGAGCATTCCGCGCCAGTCCCTCGTGTTGCCCAACGGCGACATCCTCATCGCCGAAGGTCGCGGCGGCAGTGCTGCCAAGCTCAAGCCCAAGGATGTGATTGCCAGCGTCATAAAAGCCCAGGGCAATACCAAGGTCAAAGGCGGCAATCGCCTGACCTTGCTGCGCGATGCGGACGGTGATGGCAAGTACGAACTGAAGACAGTCTTTGCCGAAAACCTCAACGCGCCTTACGGACTGGCGTTTGCCGATGGCAAGCTCTATGTGGCCAATCAGGACGCGCTGGTTCGCTTCGATTACCAGGACGGCCAGACCAAGGCCAGCGGTGAGCCGGTCAAGGTTACCGATCTGCCTTCGGCGATTAACCACCACTGGACCAAGGCGCTGACTGTCAGCCTTGATGGTCGCTCCCTGTATGTCGGCATCGGCTCGAACAGCAACGTGACCGAGCGTGGCATGGAGGTCGAAATCGATCGCGCGATGGTCTGGCAGATCGACGCCGCAACCGGTGCCCACAAGCCTTATGCGACCGGTCTGCGTAACCCGACCGCGTTGACGATTCAGCCGGGTACCGGGCAGTTGTGGACGGTGGTCAATGAGCGTGACGAGTTGGGCCCTGATCTGGTTCCCGATTACCTGACGTCGGTGAAGGAGGGCGCGTTCTATGGCTGGCCTTATAGCTATTGGGGCCAGAACGTAGACACGCGTGCCCAGCCACAGAACCCGGCCAAGGTCGCTGCGGCGATCAAGCCGGATTACAGCCTGGGTTCGCACGTGGCCGCTCTGGGTGTGGATTTCTCCATCCCGGCCATGGGGGACAAGTTCGCTGATGGCGTCTTCGTTGGCGAGCATGGCAGCTGGAACCGTGATAATCCGGTTGGCTACAAAGTCATCTTCGTGCCGTTCAGCAATGGACGTCCTGCGGGTGAGCCGGTGGACTTCGCAACGGGTTTCCGTGGTGCTGACGGCAAGACTCGCGGGCGGCCAGTAGGTGTGACGGTTGATCCGAAGGGTGCGCTTATCATTGCCGACGACCTGGCCAACACCGTCTGGAGAGTGACCCGCAACAAATAGGTCACGACTGCCTGTGTGATCATTCCCATGCTCCGCATGGGAATGCCTTTGACACTCCGCGTCATGCAAGAAGCCTCGACGCGGTAGTCAGCGAGTGATCGTTCCCATGCTCCGCGTGGGAATGCCGTTCGTGACGCTCTGCGTCACCCATGAAACCTCAACGCGGAGCATCGGCCTGATAGCCATTCTTCGCGGAAATTATCGCGTGTCGTTGACACAGAATTTCTCTCGCAAGGTGGCTTCGTCAAGGCTTCACACGTTATGGTTAACCGCATCCAAGCGCTGGCCCGGCGGGTCAGTGGCTGACATTCCCGAATTCTGGAACCGCTGTGAGTCGTTTTGAAACCGCTGCAAACGTCGTAATAAAACCCGCTTCATGGTGGGCTGTGGGCAGTGTATCCCTTGGATCGTTCGCTACCGTCACCACTGAATTTCTCCCTGTCGGGCTGCTGCCCGATATTGCTCGTGACCTGGGAACCAGCATCGGCCAAGCGGGCTTGATGATGGCTGTGCCCGGCATCCTCGCGGCCATTTCAGCACCTTCCTGTATCGCTCTGTTCAGTCATGTCGATCGCAAGCGCCTGTTGCTGGGGCTGCTCTCGATATTGCTGGCGTCCAACCTGATCGTGGCACTGTCGACGCACTTCTGGCTGACGCTTGCCGGCAGGGTCCTGCTTGGCTTCGCACTGGGAGGTTTCTGGACGATTGCCGGTTCGCTCGGTCCTCGCTTGAGGCCCGGCAAGGAGGGCGTAAAGGCCACCGCGTACGTACTGGCGGGCGTCTCGATCGGCACTGTTGCCGGTATTCCGGCTGGCACGTTGATCGGTGAAGCGTTCGGCTGGCGAGCCGCATTTGAAACGGCGGCAGTGGTCACGGTTGCGGTAGGGCTGTTGATTGCAATGTTTTTACCGGCGCTGCCGGGCGAGCGTTCTGCCGGCATCAGTCAGATGCTGTCGCTGGCTGGCGAGCAACGCATTCGTCGTATGTTTGCCGCTGCATTGTTGATCTATGTGGGGCACTTCGCGGCTTACACGTACCTCGCGCCCTTCGTGCAGGAGTTCGCGCATATCCAGGGTCAGGCCCTGGGCGCATTGCTGTTCGCCTTCGGTCTGGCAGCGGTGGCAGGTAATCTGGCCGGTGGAGCCCTGGCAGCCAGAAGCGCACCGTCCTCGGTGCTGATCATGACCCTGCTGATGCTGGGTTCGCTGACTGCGCTGCTGATGTTCGTCGGCAACCCGTGGCTGCTCTGGCCGGTGATTCTGGTCTGGGGGTTCGCTTTCGGGATGATCCCCATCACCACGCAGATCTGGTGTTTCGAGGCCTCCAATGATCGCGTGGAAGGTGTTCAGGCGCTGCTGGTCTGTGTGGTGAATCTGTCGATTGGCGGCGGGGCGTTCCTCGGCGGCGTGGTGTCCGGTCGGGCCGGCTTCACCGCCGCCATCGTAATCGGTGCGGTATGTGCCGCACTGTCCATGCTCACCGTGATGCTGGCGATACGCAGCTCCAGGCCGGTCATTTGCACAGACTAATTAACCGCTAATGAGGTATCCGGCGATGCAGCATCCAGCGCCGAATACCTGCTCACATCGTCAGCCTGCTTTGAAAAACGCGACCTTGCGGGTAAGGCGATCTGCAAGTTGTGCCAGTTCTTCGCTGGCGCTTGCCACCTGCTGCGATCCATTGGCGGACTTGAGTGTCGAGTCGTGAATGCTGTTGATGTTCATGGCAACGTCTTCTGCCACCGAGCTTTGCTGAACCGCAGCGCTGGCGATCTGCGCATTCATGTGATTGATCGCGCCCACTTCCTGATTGATTCTGGACAGAGCACTTTGTGCGTTGCGTGTCTGGTCAACGGCGCGATTGACCAGCTCGCAGCTGTCGCGCATGTTCTGCGCCGCGGTTTCAGTACCGCCTTGCAGTGTGCTGATCATGTTTTGAATTTCCTGGGTCGACTGCTGGGTGCGATTCGCCAGGGAACGGACTTCATCGGCGACGACTGCAAAGCCTCTACCGTGCTCACCCGCACGGGCTGCTTCAATGGCCGCATTGAGTGCCAGCAGATTGGTTTGCGAGGCAATCGAGTTGATCACCTCGATCACCGTTTCGATCTGCTCGCTGTGCCTGGACACCTGCTCCACAGTATTTGTTGTTTCAGTCAGCGTGGCCGCCAGTTGCTCGATGGCAGTGGTAGTGCCTTCGACGAGTCGGTTACCGGTCGCCACTTCGCTGTCTGCCAAGCGTGCAGCGTCTGCTGCCTGTGCTGCATAGCCCGAGACTTCATTGACCGTGGCGGCCATCTGGCTGATGGCGGCTGCCACCTGTTCGGCTTCACGGGTCTGCACCATGATCTGAGTATTGTTGGCAGAGGAGGCCGCCGATAGCACGGTGGATGACTGGCTGACCTCTAGGGCAGCCGTCCTCACCTCGGTGATGGTTTCCGAGAGACGAGTCAGCGCGGTCTTCAGTACGCCCATGACGCTGTCGGGATACGCGGTGGTGATGGTTTGCTGCAGATCGCCGGCCGCCAATCGTCGAATGGCCTGCGCAACCTCTACAGGCTCCGCGCCAAGCGTTTTTTTCACAAAGCGAATGATGAAAACCGACAGCACGATGCTCAGCAGCACGGCGAAAGCCGTGGCCAGCAGCATCAGCCCGCGGAACTGACTGGCGGTAGCCTGCACGTCGTCCAGATGAACCCTGATCGCGGCTTCCTCATGGTCGATGAGTGCGTTGATGCGCTTTAGCCACTCGCTGTAATCACCCGAGGTCTGGCGCAGCAATAATGCCTGGGCACCTGCAATGTCACCCGTACGGCGCAAGGCAATGACGCTTTTGGTAGAGCCCAGCGTCTGCTGTTCGATTTCCTTGATGTCACGCAGCAGTTGCCGCTCTTCGGCACTTACGGTCGGCCTGGAGAACAGTTGGTCCATCGGTGCAGCCGAATCGATGTAGTCCTTTTCCAGCCGGGTCATCTCTGCCAGATGGAGCGCGAGGTCCTGATCATTGTTGACCAGCACCGCATCGCGCAGGGCGATCGCCCGGTTATGCACGCTGCCACGAAAGTTGATCGCATAGCGTTGCACCTTTGCGGCATTGTCTCCAACGTCTTCCAGGGTGCTGTCGATGAAGCCAACCCGCTGAATGCCGACAGCGGTGATCAATATGAGCAGTGAAACGACCGCGGCAAACCCCAAGCCGATGCGGGTAGCCAGAGAAACCGGATTTTTCATGGAAGGGACTCGAACGGGGGAGGTGGATAAAGTCGAATCAAGCGCTGGCAAATCGCCATCCATTGCGAATGGCCATACAATACCGTGCAGCCTGTCGGCCGCCCAATAGATATTTGCGTGCGGCGAGATAGACAGGTGTTATTTCAGAAATGTGTGACGGTTACGAGTACTTTGATGTTGTCTTCGTAACATAAGCGTTGCTGGTCACCGTTCTATCGGATGACTGCGGTCCATCAGGTTACCGGCGACGCTGTAACGTTCGCCGGCGTCGGGTTTCTGCTGCGCCGGTCAGACGAATCCGGTCACCAGATGCGGTACATAAGGTGCCTCAAGGCGTTGGATCTCTTCGTCGCTGAGCACCAGCTCCAGTGCGGCGATGGCATCGTCCAGTTGGGACGCTTTGGACGCGCCGACAATCGGCGCTGAAACCCCTCGTTTGGCCAATACCCAGGCCAGTGCGACCTGCGCCATCGGCACACCCCGTTCTGCTGCGACCTGTTCCACAACGTCGATCACCCGACCGTCTTCTTTTTCCGTCGCCTGGTAAAACGACTGACCGGAAACGTCGGTCCTGGTCCGCTCGGTCTGCTGCCCATGGGGCCGGGTCAGCCTGCCACGCGCCATCGGGCTCCAGGGCATCAGGCCGACACCCTGATCAATGCACAGCGGGATCATCTCGCGCTCTTCTTCGCGATACACCAGGTTCAGATAGTTCTGCATGGACACAAACTTGCTCCATCCGTGCGCAGCAGCGACCTGCTGGGCCTTGGCGAACTGCCATGCATACATGGATGACGCGCCGATGTACCTGGCCTTGCCTGCCTTGACCACATCGTGCAGGGCTTCCATGGTTTCCTCGATGGGCGTGTCATAGTCCCAGCGGTGGATCTGATACAGGTCGACATAGTCAGTGCCGAGTCGCGTCAGGCTCGCGTCGATACTGGACATGATGGCCTTGCGCGAGAGCCCCTTTTCGTTGGGGCGGGTCGAGCCTTCCCACATGTTTGCCGGAAAGAACACCTTCGTTGCGATCACGGTTTCGTCGCGACGCGTGAACTCTTTGAGCAATTTACCGACGATGGTTTCCGAAGTACCTGCCGAGTAGCTGTTGGCCGTGTCAAAAAAATTGATGCCTTGCTCGACGGCGTGTTTGATGATCGGTCTGCTTGCTTCTTCGCCCAGTGTCCAGGGATGCGTTCCGGCATCGGGCTCGCCGAATGTCATGCATCCCAGGCACAGTCTGGAAATATCCAGTCCTGTGTTGCCAAGCTTTACGTAGTCCATGAATCCTCCGTCTATCGTTGATTGATCAGCCGCCGAGCCGTTTCGCGTTTACAGTTGGGCAACGTCTGCCCGGAACAACTCGCTTTGACGCGATTGGTTCTATAGTTCTGGATCTGTAGAACTATAAGCGACTGTGCACGATTCGGGAGAGCAATATGGCCAGGCTGGAACAGATAGGGTTTCTCGGTTTCGATGTATTCGGCACCGTTGTCGACTGGCGAAACGGCGTGGCGCGGGCTGCTGCGCCATTTCTGCAGCGGCATGGCGTGGACGTCGATCCCCTTGATTTTGCCGATCAGTGGCGGGGTCTTTATCAGCCTTCCATGCAGCGCGTGCGTGCGGGTGAGCGCCCGTACGTGACACTCGACGTGCTCAACCGGGAGAGTCTCGAAACAGTGCTGGCGCGCCACGAGGTGGATTTCGGCAGCATTCCCGACGCCGAGCTTGTCGAGCTCAACAAGGCCTGGGAGCGGCTCGATCCATGGCCTGACTCGGTCGCCGGCCTGAGCCGATTAAAGCGCAGGTTCTCGATCGGTACGCTATCGAACGGACACATCGCCGGAATGCTCAACCTGGCGAAATTCGGCGGATTGCCCTGGGACGTTATCGTCGGTGCGGAGATCGCCGGGACCTATAAACCGATGCCCCAGACCTACCTGAAGTCTGCAAAAGCAGTAGGCCTGGAACCGCATTGCGTCGCCATGGTGGCTGCGCATAACGCTGACCTGACTGCCGCTCGTGCGAATGGCTTCAAGACCGTTTTCGTCCGACGTCCCGCCGAGCACGGGCCAGGCCAGACGTCTGACCTGAGCGCCGAACAGGACTGGGACGTGATCGTCGATTCCCTGACCGAAGCGGCTGACGCGCTCGATTGCTGAAGCGCCCGTTATCCAGGTGCGCCGGTCACCCGCGCAAGTCTTTCCACATATGCACCTTGGCGACGAATCCGGTACCCACCGCGACTGCAAGGGGTTCGAGGCCAAAGGTCACGAAGCCCATTCGCTTGTACAGTCCGACTGCTTCGGTGTTGCCCTGCGTGACAGTGAGCTGTACGACCAGAAGCTCGGCGCGGGTTCCGGCATGGTCGAGCACGTTGCGCACCAATCGAGCGCCGATGCCCCTGTTCCTGTGCGCCAGTGGCACATACATGCCGAACAGGGTCGATTTGTGTCGGGCCTTTTTTCGGGTTTCGACGCAGAGGCCGGCTACGCCCAACAAATGACCGTCTTCAACGGCGGCAAACACCATTTCGGTTGCGCCAGCGCTGTCATCGAGCCTTTTCTCCCACCACGCCAAAGGCAGCACTTCGCGCTCCGTCACGTCAGAGGTAAAGGCGTCTGGATGACGGTCATAGGCCTCGAGCATCATGGCGCGATAGGCAGGCGCATCGGCTGGGGTCAGTTGTCGATAGATGAGGGTCATGGAGGCCGTGGTCGTGTGAGTCAGGTTTCGAGTATTGCATTGCGTGCCGGGAAAAGTCGCCGCCCGACGCTGAAATTTCAAACGGCTCTCCCGCCGCGACAGCAGTGCCGTTTGACGGACACTTTCGCGGTTTGTAACTTTTTGTTTGCCTCACCGCCAAAAATCGTGGTTATTATCCCCGGCGCTCAGGGCCAAAAACCCAGCGCCAATGACTGTCACGGGTTCACAGACTCCGCAGTCACAGCCGATCGGGTCCACCCTGGCGCTGACACCCCGGCGCAGGCCGTTCCCCGTCGTTGACCCTCAAACGGAAGATGAGGTTTCAATTGGTCACGCGGTATGCAAACGTCAGTTCCAAGGGCAGAGCGATCAGTCTCGTCAACGAGCCAGCCACCCCCCTTTCTGTAGGCGAGTCGCGCCGTGCCGCGTTCGTCTGTCATCCCTCTGCGATGCCCCCGAGTGCTTGCATGTCAGGTCATGACATGAGCCCGAGAGCCCGCGCCGCACCTTCTCCCTGAGTCTCGATGTTCATCCGGCATTGCTCATGCCGTGCCTGACGGGCTTGCCGCTCTGCGCTCCCGTCTGCTCATAAAAAAATAATCTGCTCACGGACGGTGATTCCTGATGGTCGACAAATCTTCCTCGCGCGGGACGGGCTTCGCTCATCCTGATACAGAGCAACCCTTTGACCAAAACCAATGTGTTCATGGTCTTTTCGAAGCCCAGGCGCAGCGCAATCCTGACGCCATAGCGGCACACTTCGAACTGGACACGCTTGACTATGCGACGCTCAATACCCAGGCCAATCGTCTGGCCCATTACCTACGTAGCCTCGGGGTCGGGCCGGATGTGCGTGTCGGTGTGTGCCTGGAGCGCTCGCTGGACATGCTGGTCGGCGTGCTTGCGATACTCAAGGCGGGTGGCGCTTATGTACCGCTGGACCCCGCTTACCCAAAAGCGCGTCTGGCACACATGCTGGCGGACAGTGCACCGCGTGTGCTACTGAGCCATGCAGCGGCGCGTCCGGCGTTGTTGGCGGCGCTTGAGGGGTGTGCGGCGCCAGCGCCACTGCTTGATCTGGCCGATACCCGGCTGTGGGCAGCGCAACCGGCACATAACCCGGAACCGCGTGTGGTCGGGCTCACGTCGCGCCATCTGGCTTACGTGATCTACACCTCGGGCTCCACCGGTATGCCCAAGGGTGTCATGGTCGAGCACCGTGGGTTGATGGCGGTGAGCGCTGCATGGGAGCGGCTATACGCACTGCACAAACCCGTCAATCACCTGCAAATGGCCGGGTTTTCCTTCGATGTGTTCAGCGCCGACCTGATCCGCGCACTGGGTTTTGGCGGCACGCTCGTGCTCTGCCCGCGTGACACGCTGATGGACCCGCCTGCGCTGTATCGCCTGTTGAGCGAGGCGCGCATCGATTTTGCGGACTTCGTGCCGGCGGTGCTCAACCCGTTGCTGGTCTGGGCGCAGGAGGCGGGGCGCGACCTGTCGTTCATGAGCACGGTGGTTTGCGGCTCGGACATCTGGACGGCGCACAGCGCGCGCCAACTGCGTGGGTTGTGTGGCGAGCAGACGCAGATCGTCCAGGCCTACGGTGTTACCGAAGCGAGCATCGACAGCACCTGTTTCGAGTTCGAACCCGACAGCCATGTCGACGCGGTGCTGCCCATCGGGCGGGCATTGGCCAATACGCGGATTTACCTGCTCGATGCTGCTGGCGATAGGGTTCCCCAAGGCGTGACCGGCGAACTGTACATCGGCGGCGCGGGGGTTGCGCGAGGCTACCTGAATTTGCCGGAATTGACCCGCGAGCGCTTCATTGACAGCCCGTTTGTGGCCGGTGAGCGGTTGTACCGTACTGGCGACCTGGCCCGCTATCGGGCTGACGGCCATCTGGAATTTCTCGGGCGCAATGACTCGCAGGCCAAGCTGCGTGGTCTGCGTCTGGAACTGGGTGAAATCGAGGCGCGTCTGGCCGAGGTTGCCGGTGTGCGGGACAACGTGGTGGTACTGCGCGAGGACGGCGCGGGCGTGCCCAGGCTGATTGCCTACTTTCGCGAACAGACCGGCGCAGCGCTGACGCCCAAAGGCCTGCGCCAGCATCTGCAGCTCAGCCTGCCGGACTACATGATTCCTGCTGCGTTCGTGCGCATGGACGCGCTGCCGCTGACCGCCAATGGCAAGCTGGACCGCATCGCGCTGCCCGAGCCGGGGGATGACGCGTTCGATCGGCATGTCTTCGAAGCCGCGCAAGGCGCGCTGGAAGTCTCACTTGCGGCCATCTGGGCCGAGGTGCTGGGTGTCGAGCGAGTCGGTCGCCAGGATCACTTTTTTGCACTCGGCGGCCACTCGCTGTTGGTGATGCGCGTGCTGGCCAAGGTTCGGCAGACGCTGCATCTGGAGGTGTCACCCTCAGCCCTGTTTACCGCCCCTGTGCTGCAACAGTTCGCCGAACGACTGAGCACCGCTCGGCAGGGCAGCCCCCGTCCACCAATCACGGCTGTAGCGCGTAGCGAGGCACACACGTTGTCGTCGGCCCAGCAACGCCTGTGGTTTCTGGCGCAGATGGAAGGCGGCAATGCGGCTTACCACATGCCCTTGAACCTGCGCCTGCGCGGGCCGTTGCAGGTGGCCGCGCTGGAGCGCAGTTTCAATCAACTGGTGACCCGCCACGAGGCGCTGCGCACTACGTTTTTCACGGTCGAGGGCGAGGGGCGGCAGCGTGTTGCGGCGGCGGGCGCGATCATGCCGTTGCCAGTCATTGACCTGCGCGACGAGCACGATGCCCAGGCGCGTCTGCTGGCGCTGATCGACGCAGAGGGCAGCAAGCCGTTCGATCTAGCGGTGGGGCCGTTGATGCGCGTCAGCCTGGTCAAGCTGGCCGACGACGATCACGTGTTGCTGCTGACCCAGCACCACATCGTCTCGGATGGCTGGTCGATGGGCGTGCTGACCCGTGAGCTGGGGCTGCTCTACGAGGCGGCTATTCAGCAACCGGCCGCGCACTGGCAGTCTTTGCCACTGCCGCCGCTGGCCGTTCAGTATGTGGACTACGCGGCCTGGCAACGCCAGTGGCTGTGCGGCGAGGTGCTGGATGCGCAGCGGCGCTACTGGCGTGAAACCCTGAGCGGTGCGCCGCTACTGCTGGAGTTGCACACCGATCACAAACGTCCGGCGGCCCAGGATTACCGCGGCGGCTTCGTGCCGCTGGTCTTTGACCGTGCGCTGACGGCACGGCTCCGAGTGTTGGCTACGCAGCAGCGCACCACGTTGTTCATGAACCTGCTGGCGGCCTGGTCGCTGCTGTTGATGCGCCTGTCGGGGCAGGATGACGTGGTCATCGGTGTGCCCTCGGCGAACCGCAGCCAGCAGGAGCTGGAAGGGTTGATCGGGTTCTTCGTCAATACCCTGGCGCTGCGCATGACCCGCTCCGGCAGCCCGACGGTGGCCAGCTGGCTGCAACAGGCGCGCAGCGTTGCGCTTGCCGCTCAGGAACATCAGGACTTGCCGTTCGATCAAGTGGTGGAGTTGCTCAACCCGCCGCGCAGTCTGGCTTACAGCCCGGTGTTTCAGGTGCTGTTCGCCTGGGAGCAGAACCAGGATTCGGATCTGGAGTTGTCCGGGCTCGACGTCAGTGTGCTGCAAAGCGTCCAGCCAGTGGCCAAATTCGACCTGCAACTGGCACTCAGTGAACGTGACGGACAAATCGTCGGTGGCCTGGAATACGCGTCGGGGCTGTTCGAGCCGGAGACCGTGGTGCAGATGGGTGACTACCTGCGCCACATCCTCACGCAGATGGTCGAGGACAGCGAGCAGCCGCTGGCGACGGTCGACCTGCTCAACGCCGAACAGCATCGACGGATCGTCCACGACTGGAACCGCACCGAACACGATACCTCGGCGCAGCCCGATTGCGTCAAGCGCTTCGAGGCCGTGGCGCAGCGCACACCTGACGCCGTGGCGTTGCTGGCCGATGAGCGAGCGCTGACTTACGCCGAACTCAATCAGTCTGCCAACCGCCTGGCGAACTACCTGATCGAGCTGGGCGTGAGGCCCGAGCAGCGCGTGGGACTGTGCCTGGAGCGCTCGCCGCAGATGGTCATCGGCCTGCTGGCCATTCTCAAGACCGGCGCCGCTTACGTGCCGTTCGATCCGGCATACCCGGCAGAGCGTCTGGCGTTCATGTTCGCGGATGCCGCACCGAGCCTGCTGCTGACCCAGACTGCACTGCGTGCCGGTCTGCCGCCGTTGCCCGACACGCTGCCGATCTGCTGCCTCGACGTAGAAGCGCAGCGCTGGTCTGAGTATTCCGAGGCCAATCCTCGAGTGCCCGTCAGCCCCGGCAATCTGGCTTACGTGCTCTACACCTCTGGCTCGACCGGGCGGCCCAAGGGCGTGGCGCACAGTCGTGCGGCGCTGGATAACCTGATCGCCTGGCAACTGGAGCAGACGCCTGTTGCACAACGCGTGCTGCAATTCGCGTCGTTGAATTTCGACGTGTCGTTTCAGGAAATCTGCAGCACGTTGTGCCAGGGTGGCAGCCTGGTGCTGATGAGCGAAGCAGGCCGCAAGGACCTCGCTGCGCTGCGTCCGACGCTGGTGGCCGAAGGCGTACAACGGGCGTTTCTGCCGTTTGCCGTGCTTCAGCAACTGGCCAGCTTCACTGAAGCTGACGTGGCGGTGCCGATGCCTTTGCCAAAGGGCGGCTGCGAAATCATCACCGCTGGCGAGGCATTGCTCGTCAATGACGAACTGCGTGCCTTTGTCTGCGGCCTTGGCGGTGCGCAACTGCACAACCAGTACGGCCCGACCGAAACCCACGTGGTCAGCCAGTTCAGCCTGAACTGTGACGACGCCGGGCAGTGGCCGGACGCACCGCCGATTGGCCGGCCCATCGCCAATGCGCGTTTGTATGTGCTGGACGGCGACCTGAACCCGGTACCGGTCGGCGTGGCAGGCGAGCTGTATATCGCCGGGGCCTGCCTGGCTCGTGGTTATCTGAATCGTCCGGACCTGAGCGCCGAACGCTTCCTGCCGGACCCGTTCAACCCGCAGTCCGGTGCGCGCATGTACCGCAGCGGTGATCTGGCGCGGTTCCAGGCTGACGGTAACGTGCAGTACCTGGGTCGCATCGACCAGCAGGTCAAATTGCGCGGTTTTCGCGTCGAGCTGGGCGAGATCGACAGCCTTCTGCACCAGCAACCCGGTGTGCAAGAAGCGGTGGTGCTGCTGCGCGAAGACGTGCCGGGCGACAAGCGTCTGGTGGCCTATGTGGTGGGGTCTGCAACTGCCGAAACATTGCGTGCCGAGCTGCACCGCCACCTGCCGGAACACATGGTGCCGACGGCCTGGGTGGCGCTGGCGCAGTTGCCGCTGACCCGTAACGGCAAGCTCGACCGTCAGGCGCTGCCGGTACCAGAGCGGCAGGCCGCCAGTGCCTACGTGGCACCGCGCGACGAGACCGAGCGGCAGATGGCGCAAATCTGGGCCGAGGTGCTCAAATGCGCGCAGGTCGGCCTCCACGACAACTTTTTCGACCTGGGCGGGCATTCGCTGCTGGCCACGCGGATGGTCTACATGATCAACCAGCGCATGGGCGCGCAGCTGTCCCTGAGCAGCCTGTTCAAGACGCCGGTGCTGATGGACCTGGCCGAGCAGGTGCGGCTCGGGCGGGGTGACGGGCCTTCGCTCGACACACCCTTTGCCCCGATTGAAGCTGATCGCAGCGCACGTTACGCGCCGTTTCCGCTGACCGATATTCAGCAGGCGTACTGGTTTGGCCGCGAGGCGTCGGTCAGCCTCGGCGGGGTCAGTGCCCATGGCTATGAAGAACTGCGCATTCCCGGCCTCGACGTGCCGCGTTTCGAGCAGGCGCTGAACCGCATGATCCTGCGGCACGACATGCTGCGCGTGGTGTTCCTTGGCGACGGCACGCAGCAGGTCCTCGACAGCGTGCCGATCTACCACATGCCCCGCAACGATCTGCACGGCCTGTCTGCCGACGCTGCACAGCAGGCCCTGCAAGGCACCCGCGAACGTCAATCCCATCAGGTGCTGGACGCCAGTCGCTGGCCGTTGTTCGAGTTCAGTCTGTCGTTGCTCGATGGGGACATCAGCCATCTGCACATCAGCCTTGACGCCCTGATCGTCGACGCCGCGAGTACGCAGATTCTGGCGCGCGAACTGATGGCCTTTTATGCCGACCCGCAGTTGCAACTGCCCGAACCGGGGCTGACCTTTCGCGATTACGTGCTGGCCGAGCAGCGCTTGCGCAATGACAGCCGCTACGCACAGGCGCTGGACTACTGGCGCGAGAAGGTTGCCACGCTGGCACCTGCGCCGGACCTGCCGCTGGTGTGCCAGCCGGAAAGCATCAGCCAGCCGCACTTTACCCGCCGCGACCGCGAGCTTTCAGCGTTGCAGTGGTCACGGCTCAAGGAACTCGCCAGGCAATTTGCCGTGACGCCATCGGTAATGCTGCTGACCGCGTTCAGCGAGGTGCTGGCGCTGTGGAGTCGACAGCCGCGCTTCACGCTGAGTCTGCCGCTGTTCAACCGCATGCCGCTGCACCCGGATGTCGATGAGATCATCGGTGACTTCACTTCGCTGGTCTTGCTTGAAGTCAATCTGGACGGGGCCGCGAGCTTCATCGACAAGGCGCGTGCCGTGCAGGCACGGTTGTGGCAAGACATCGACCATTCGGTGGTCAGCGGCGTGCGAGTGCTGCGTGAACTGTCCCAGGCCCGAGGCGTGCAGCAGACCGCCATGCCGATCGTGTTCAACAGCACCCTGTCGGAAGCTGCGCCGGAACTGGCTGAATTCAACCTTGCCGACGCGTTGAATGCCGAGCACATGCACAGCATCACCCAGACCCCGCAGGTCTGGCTTGACCACACGCTGCTGGAGCTGGAAGGGCGCCTGCTGTTCAACTGGGACAGCATCGACGAATTGTTTCCGGCGGGCATGATCGAGCAGATGTTCGTCGCCTACAACGCGCTGCTGGACCGTCTGCTGGCGCCGGATGCCTGGAGTGCCAACACCGCGCAGCTGATACCGCTGGCACGCTTGCCTGTGCCGGATGCCGCTCCTGTCGACTCGGCGCTGATGCACGAATTGTTCGACCGTCAGGCGCTTGCTGCCCCGGACGCACTGGCAGTGATCGGCACGCAGCGGCAGTTGAGTTATCGCCAGCTGCGAGCCGAAGCGCGGCATCTGGCGGCGCGGCTTCAGCGTATGGGCGTGGTGCCCAACAGGCTGGTCGCGGTGGTCATGGAGCGTGGCTGGGAGCAGGTCGTCGCGACGCTGGCGATCCAGTACGCAGGCGGTGCCTACCTGCCGCTTGACCCGGCGCTGCCAACCGAGCGCCTGGAGCACATTCTGCAGCGTGCCGAAGCGAGTCTGGCCCTGACTCAGCCCGCACTGCTGCAACGCATCGAATGGCCCGAGCAGATCAAGGTCATCAGCGTGACCGACCCGGTCATTTCCGGCGATGCCATTCCCGATCAGCATGAATTGAACTCTGTAGACCTTACGCCAGACGACCTGGCCTATGTGATCTACACCTCGGGCTCGACCGGCATGCCCAAAGGCGTGGTCATCGATCATCGCGGTGCGGTCAACACGTTGCTCGACATCAACCGGCGCTTTGCCGTCGGTGCCACGGACCGGGTGCTGGCGATTTCTTCGCTGAGTTTCGACCTGTCGGTCTATGACTTTTTTGGCACGCTGGCCGCAGGCGCTGCGGTGGTGTTGCTCGAACCGCAGCAGGCGCTCGACCCGGCGCACTGGCTGACGCTCATCGAGCGGCATCGGGTCAGCCTGTGGAACTCGGTGCCAGCCTTGTTCGGCATGTTGCTGGAGTATGTCGAAGGCGAGCGCAGTGCATTGCCGTCGAGCCTGCGGGTGGCGATGCTGTCGGGCGACTGGATTCCCCTGACGCTGCCCGAACGCGCCTGGGCGTTGCAGCCGACCTTGCAACTGATCAGCCTGGGCGGGGCAACCGAGGCGTCCATCTGGTCGATTCTGTATCCGTTGCAACAGGTCGATCCCCACTGGCGCAGCATTCCCTACGGCAAGGCAATGGATCACCAGCGCTTCTATGTGCTGGATGATGCGTTGCAGGTTCGCCCGACGTGGGTGGCCGGTCAGTTGTATATCAGCGGCATCGGTCTGGCCAAGGGCTATTGGCGTGATGAAGCCTTGAGTGCCGGAAGCTTCTTCGCTCACCCGCTGACCGGCGAGCGTCTGTATCGCACTGGCGATCTGGGCCGTTGGTTGCCCGATGGCAATATCGAATTTCTCGGTCGCGAAGATACCCAGGTCAAGGTTCAGGGGCATCGCATCGAGCTGGGCGAGATCGAAGCGGCGCTCAATCGTCATCCCGGCGTGCAGAGCGCCGTGGTTCGCGTGCTGGGCGAAGCGCTGGGCGAGAAGCGGCTTGCGGGCTACGTACTCAAGGCCGATCCCTCGTTGCAGGCCAATGATTTTACCCAGTACCTGGCAGACAAGTTGCCCGCCTACATGGTGCCGAGTTCGTTTACCTTCGTGCAGGAATGGCCGCTGTCGGCCAACGGCAAAGTTGACAAGAAACGTCTGCCGGAACCGACTCAGGCTCAGGCGTCAGGTCCCGCGCTTGAAGTCGAAGGGCCGCAGGAGCAACGACTGGTGACGATTGTGCAGGGCGTGCTCAAGCGTCCTTCGATTGCAGCCGACGCCAATCTGCTGAACCTGGGCGCTACCTCGATTGATATCGTCAGGATCAGCAATGCGCTGTCCGGCGAGCTGCAGTTCCGCCCCAATGTTGCGCAGTTGCTGGCGCAGCCGACCCTGCTCAATCTGCTCGGCATGTACCGCCAGAATCTGGCCAACGGCAGTGTGGTCGACAGCGTCCGGCAACGTACAGCTTCGCCCGAGCAGGTGATTGAAGATCCGCAGCAGCGGGCGCGCTTCAAGGCCGACCAGCGCGGGCGCCGGTCCTTCAACGCGCAGGTTGCGACGCTGGACCTTGCGCGCCCGGATGACCCGGCGTTGGTGCGGCGCTTCAGCGATTACCGCTCGGTGCGTCAGTTCGCTGCGCAGCCGATCCCGACCGAGGCGTTCGCCGGCCTGCTGGCCAGCCTGGCGCAGGGGCAACTGGATGGAGAGGTCAAATACCAGTTTCCGTCCGCAGGTGGCCTGTACCCGATCCAGTGCTACCTGTACGTCAAACCCCAGCGGGTGACCGGCGTTGCTGCCGGTGCCTATTACTACGACCCGGTTGAGCACCGCCTGCTGAGGCTCGACACTGACGTGCTGGACCCGGACACCTACGACTACTTCGTCAATCGTCCGGTGTTCGAAAACGCTGCGTTCTCGCTGTTCTTTATCGCCGACATGGCCGCAATCCGGCCGCTGTATGGCGAGCGCAGTCGCGACTTCTGCCATATCGAAGCCGGAGGCATGGCGCAATTGCTGACCATGACTGCGGTCGAGCAGGGCCTTGGCCTGTGCGGCATGGGCTCGCTCGAGGAGCGGCAATTGTCGGCGTTGTTCGACCTGGGACCGAATCATCAGTTGATCTACTCGATGGTGGGCGGCCTGCGCACTGCTGATGAGCATCGCCGCGCGCAGGTCGAGGCGTTCGCTTCTGCCGTGGATCAAACAGACGACGCCAGCGACATGGAGGAGATAGAGATATGAATGCCTATCAATTGCTGGATTTGTTCGGTCGTCACGCCGTGGTGCTTGAAGTGGACGGCGACAAACTGCGCTGCAAGGCTCCACGCGGTTTTCTCAATGACGAGATATTGCAGGCACTCAAGCAACACAAGGCAGAGCTGATCGCTTTGCTGAGCGGCACCGATCCGGCGGCGATCCCTCGGCGTGCTGCCGGGCAAACGGCTGTTGCGCTGTCGTTTTCACAACGCCAGCTGTGGTTTCTCGATCAGATGGAACCGGGCAATGCGTTCTATAACGTGCCCACTGCGGTCTTGCTGAAGGGTGCGCTGGATGTGCCGGTGCTGGAAAAGGCGCTGAACGAACTGATCATGCGCCACGAAATGCTGCGCACCACGTTTGCCAGTGTGGACGGCGAGCCACGGCAGATCGTGCACCCGATGATGGCGCTGGAGATTCAGAAGGTCGACCTGCGTGACCTGCCTCCAGCGGCGCGTGAAGTGCAGGTCAGAATGGCGGTCGATCGGGAGGCCAAAGCGCCGTTCGACCTGGCCAGCGGCCCGCTTTTGCGGGCTTCGCTGCTGCGTCTGGCCGATGACGAGTATCTGTGGCTGTACAGCGTGCACCACATCATCGCCGATGGCTGGTCGATGGGTGTGATCCTTCACGAAGTGACCGCCTTGTATGGCGATTTTCTGTGCGGTCGGGCGTCCAGTCTGGCGCCGCTGGCGGTGCAGTACGCCGATTACGCCTGCTGGCAGCAACAGCGTCTGGGTGACGGGGCGCTGGCCGGGCAGCTGGACTTCTGGAAGCGCACGCTGGCCGACGCGCCGCCGCTGCTCGACATGCCTGCCGACCGGCCACGTCCGACCGTGCAGCGCTACGTCGGGGCGACTTTCAGCTCGACGGTCGATGGCACCACCCTGCGTGCGCTCAATGCGCTGGCCAGACAGACCCAGGGCACGCTGTTCAACGTGCTGATCGGCGCGCTGTCGGTCCTGCTCTGGCGCCACAGCGGTCAGCGGGACCTGTGCATCGGTACGCCATTTGCCAACCGCAGCCGTCCCGAAATCGAGCCGCTGATCGGCCATTTCGTCAACACTCAGGTGATTCGCCAGCGTCTCGATCCGCTGCAGACCTTTGCCGAGCTGTTGCGCGAAGTGCGCGCCACCCTGCTGGATGTTCACGCGCATCAGGATGTGCCTTTCGACCGCGTGGTGGAGGCCGTCAACCCGCCGCGCGATACCGCGTATTCGCCTCTGTTTCAGGTGATGATGGTGTTGCAGAACACCCCGGGCAACGCCGCACGGATGCCGGGCCTGAGCATGACGCCATACGGCACCGGAAGCGCCACAGCCAAGTTCGACCTGGCGTTCGAATGGGTCGAGCGCGACGGTGTGCTGAGCCTGCTGGTGGAATACAACACCGACCTGCTCGATCAGACCAGCATCGAGCGCCTGAGCGGGCATTATCGTCAGTTGCTGGAGCAGGTGGCGCTGAACCCCAAGCAGCCTGTGGGTGCACTGACGCTGATCAGCGATGCCGAACGCGCACAGATACTGCATGAGTGGAACAGCCCGGCACCGCTGGCCGAGCCTGCCGATTGCGTGCATCGCCTGATCGAAGCTCAGGTCACGCGTCGGCAGGCCGAGTGTGCGGTCATCTTCGAGGGTCGATCGCTGAGCTACAGCCAGCTCAACACTCAGGCCAACCGCCTGGCGCATCACTTGCTCACCCTCGGCGTCGGCCCGGATGTGCGCGTGGCGGTCTGTATCGAGCGCTCGCTGGAACTGCCGGTGGCCTTGCTGGCGGTGCTCAAGGCCGGGGGCGCCTATGTGCCGCTGGACCCGGATTATCCATCGGGACGCCTGCGGCATATTCTCGATGACACGTCCCCCGTGGTGCTGCTTGCCCAAGGGCCGACGCGCAAGATCCTGCGCGAGGCTTTACAAGGAGCGGACTGCGAAGCGCCGATCCTCGACGTGCAGGCCGATGCCGTGCTCTGGGCCGAGTGCCCATCGGACAATCCGCAGCCGCAGCGTGTCGCGGTGAACGCCGACCATCTGGCGTATGTGCTGTACACCTCCGGCACCACGGGGCTGCCCAAGGGGGCGATGGTCACGCATCGCGGGCTGAGCAACCTGCTGCTCTGGTGTCAGCAGTTCTGCGGCGAACGCGGGAGCATGCTGCACAAGATTCCATTCGGTTTCGACGCCTCGGCCTGGGAGATCTTCTGGCCGTTGCTTACCGGGGGCAGGCTGGTCATCGCCCGTCCCGGCGGGCATTTCGAGCCCGGTTATCTGGCGCAGGTGGTACGCGAACAAAGCGTCACCGCGATGGTGTTCGTGCCGGCCATGTTGCAACTGTTTCTGGAGGTCGAAGAGGTCAGCGCCTGTCACACGCTGAAGGATGTGTTCAGTGGCGGCGGGGAGCTGTCGCCCGCAGTGGCCAGGCTGTTTCAGGAGCGGCTGCCGCACGCGCGCCTGCACAACGTCTATGGTCCGACCGAAACCACAGTGATCAGCAGTGTCTGGACGCTACAGCCCGGTGCCGACGTCCCGCCGCGCCAATTGCCCATCGGACGGCCCATCGCCAACACCCGTTTTTACGTGCTCGACGAGCGTGATGCGCCGGTGCCGGCCGGGGTCACCGGTCAGTTGCACATTGGTGGTGTCGGCGTCGCACGGGGTTATCTGGGGCTCGACGAGCTGACTGCCGAACGGTTTATCGACAACCCGTTCGTTGCCGGTGACCGGCTGTACCGCAGCGGCGACCTGGCGCGTTATCGTCCGGATGGTCAGTTGGAGTTTATCGGTCGCAACGACTTTCAGGTCAAGTTGCGTGGCATTCGCCTGGAACTGAGTGAAATCGAAGCGCGGCTGGACCTGTTCCCCGGTATTCGCACCAGTGTGGCGTTGATCGTCGGTGATACTGCGCAGAACCAGCGCCTGGTGGCGTGCTGCGTCACCGATAGCCCAGTGGATGAATCTGCACTGCGTGCGCACCTGGCAACGACCCTGTCCAGCGCCGTCATGCCCAGCGCTTATCTATGGCTGGACGCCTTGCCGTTGACGGTCAACGGCAAGGTCGACCGTGCAGCGCTCGCGGCACAGGCCGATCAGGACCTGGCCGACCGGCAGGTCAATCTCGGCAGCCCCAGAGACCATATCGAGCTGACGCTGTATCAGATCTGGAAAGACCTGCTGCTGGTGCCGCAGATCGGCATCCGCGACAACTTCTTCAACGTCGGCGGCACCTCGATTGCGGCGATCAAGATGGCCTACGAGATTGGCCGGGCCTTCGCCGTTGAAGTGCCGGTGCGTGTGATCATCGGCCATCCGACCATCGAGGCGCTGGGTGGTTGGCTGCGTACCGGGGCCAGCCTGACTTCGGCGCAGGGCAACCTGATCGAATTCCGCCGCGGTGCCGGGCAACGCAACGTGGTGTGCATTCACCCGGCAGGCGGCACGGCGTTTTGCTACCTGTCGCTGGCCAAGGAACTGCCGGACGCTATCGGTGTGTACGGTGTGCAATCGCCGGGGTTGAACCCCGGAGAGAGCACCGAGCCGAGCGTCGAAGCGATGGCTGACGCCTATCTGCGGCGCATTGCGCCATTGACGTCACAGCCGCTGATACTCACCGGGCTGTCGTTTGGCGGTCTGGTGGCTTACGAAATGGCCCGGCGTCTGACGGCTGCTGGCAATCGTCAGGTCACGGTGGTGCTGCTCGATACCCAGGGCTCGGATGACCCAGGCTTTCGGCAACAGATCGGCACCGTCGACATGGCTGAGTTCCGCGACAAGCTGGTGCGCTTCAACGGCATGTACCCCGGTATCGAAGACGCGCAGGTCGAGCGTTATTTCCACCTCTACAACCACAACCGCCTGGCCATGGCTGCTTACGAATGTGAGCCGCACGCCGGGCGCATCGTGCTGATTCAGGCTCGTGAAGGCTTCAGCCGCGCGCAGTTGCACGAGTTGCGCGGGTTCTGGCGTCGCCGTGCGGGCAACGGTTATCGAGCCAGGCTGGTGCACGGCGGGCACTGGGACATGCTGGAAAGTGCCGAGGTGCATCGGGTCTCGCAGACGCTCAGGCAGGAATTGCAACGTTTCGACACGCAGGAGGCGCAATGATGAGCAGCCACAAGGAGGGTATGGCCCGGCACCCCGGGACTCTGCTGTCGCGCTTTGCCGAGCAGGTGCGACGCGATCCCGAGGCACTGGCGGTGATCGATCAGCACGTACGACTGAGCTACGCGCAACTGGCCAGCGCCAGCGAGCGCATCGCCAAGGGGTTGCTGGCACAAGGCGCAGGCTGCGGTGATCCGCTTGCCCTGTGCATGCCGCGTGGCTGGCAGTGGGTGGCAACAATTATGGCGGCCCTGAAAGTGGGTGCCGTCGTAGTGCCACTGGATCGGGCCAGCCCGCTACGGCGTCGGGAATTGATGCTGGACGATGGAGGGTGTGTCGGGCTGGTCACCCAGGGCGAAGATACTGATGCTGTATCGACGCTGCGTGGCTGGCACATCAGCGTCGAGGCGCTGCTGGATTACCCTGATCAGCCGCCACAACCTGTGCCTGATGACTTCGCTGAGCTGAGTTTTCTGTTCTACACCTCGGGCACTACCGGCACCCCCAAGGCAGTGGAAGTGGGCGAGCGCGGCCTGTTGCGTCTGGCTCGGGCCGACAGCTACATCGAGATTCGCGCAGGCGACCGTTTCGCCTGCCTGTCCAACCCGGCGTTCGACGCCTGTAATTTCGAATTGTGGGCGCCGCTGCTCAATGGCGGTTGCTGCGTCATCATTGCCGACGCAGACCTGCAGGACGCACGGCGGCTGGCCACAGTGCTGGAAACACAACAGGTCGATAACCTGTTCATGACCGTTTCGTTGTTCAACACCTTGAGTGCGGATGACCCCGGCTGTTTTGCCAGCCTGCGCCAGCTACTGATCGGCGGCGAGCAAGTCAGCGCCGCTGCGGTGCGTGCCTGGTATCAAGCCAATCCCGACAGCCCTTGCCGGATCTTCAACGTCTACGGCCCCACTGAATGCACCACCTTTGCGCTGTGCCATCCCATTGCCCGTGACTTTGCCGGTGATATGGTGCCAATTGGCCGGCCTTTATCGGATACAGGCGTGCGTGTGCTGAACCCGCAACAGCGACCCGTTGCTACCGGCGAGGCGGGCGAGCTTTACCTGAGTGGCAGCGGGGTGGCACGGGGTTACCGCCACCGTCCCGCAGAGACCGAACACAGTTTCGTGCGCCTGCCCGCGCTCGACACCGAGAGTGTGCTGCATTACCGCACCGGCGATCAGGTGCGGGTCAATGCCGAGGGGTTGATCGAGTACCTGGGCCGCATCGACCGCCAGGTGAAGGTGCGCGGTTTTCGTATCGAGCCGGGTGAGGTCGAACAACGTATTCTGGACCACTCGCGGGTAGCGCAGGTGCATGTCTGTACCCGCAGGCAAGCGGCCGAAGACCATCAGTTGCTGGCGTTCATCGTGCCACGCGAAGGGCTGGACTATCGCGAGTTGGACCAGCACCTGCGCGAACACCTGGCGGTATGGATGCGCCCACATCAGTTGTTTCTGCTTGAGCGTCTGCCGCTGACTGCCAATGGCAAGATCGATCAGCGTGCGCTGCTGGCCGGGCCTTTGAAGCCCTGGCGAACGCAAGCCTGCTCACTGCCTGACGATCAGCACTCGCCCGCACTGGATTGGCTATTGACCCAGGCCCGCAGACTGTTGGCGCAACCCGACCTCAACGGCCAGGATGACTGGCTGGGCAGTGGCGGCGACTCTCTCAAGGCCATGCGCCTGCGCTCTGCAATCCGCACGCACTGGCGGCGCGAAATTATGCTGGGCGCGGTGCTGAGCGAATCGTTCGCAGCACTGGCCGAGCGCCTGGGCGATGAACAGGGCGCTGCGTCTGCTTATCCACCCGCGCCACCCGTCAACAGGGCCGGGCGTGCGCCAGCCACTGCCGAGCAAAGCCGCCTGTGGCTGATGCAGCAACGCACGCCGCAAGCCACGGCCTACAACGTGCCGCTCATTCTGCACCTTGCGGCAGGCATTCAATTGCCCGCGCTGGCCGAAGCCGTGGAGCGCCTGCTGGCGCGACACAGCGGGTTACGCACGGCCTTCGTGTCCGCGGCCGACGGGCTGTATCAGGAGGTCTGCGAGCGTGACGTGCTGTGCCGCACCTTCGACGTGGGGGCGTTCAGCGAACAGACCTGGCGCAGCTTCGCGACGCTGGTGTTCGATACATCCTTCGATCTGGCGACATCAGCCCTGTGCCAGGCCTGGCTATTGCCGTTTGCCGATGGCAGCTGTCGCTTGCTGATGAACCTGCACCACATTGTCATCGATGGCTGGTCGATGAACCTGTTGTTCGATGATCTGGTGCAACTGTACGACGATGCGCTGCACGGGCGGGCAAGTGCCGAGCCTTTGCCTGGGTTGGGCACGCTGGAATTTGCGCTCTGGCAACGGCAATGGCGTGTCGACCCGCGCTATCGCGACCAGCGCCGTGACTTGGCCGGGTTGCACCGCCAGCAGCAAGCGTGTTCGCCACCGCTGGTGCCGGTTCGCGAACCAGGCCCGCAGGCACGACTGTACCGCCAGCCGTTGGGTGCCATGCGCAGTGCCGCACTGGATCGGTTTTGCAGCCAGCAACGCGTCACCCGCTATGAAGTGTTGTTCAGCGTTTATGCCTGGAGCGTGTACGCGCTGACCGGCTGCGAACGGCCGCGAATCGCCAGCCCGGTATCCAACCGTCCATTGACCGAGTTCGAAGACGCAATAGGCATGTTTGCCAACACCGTGCTGATCCCGGCGGCGTTCGCCCACAGCATGGCGCTCGACCAACAGATACACCGCCAGACTGGCACAGTGCGCGAGGTGCTGGCCTTGCAGGACGTCGCCCTGGCTGATCTGGTCGAAGACCTGCGGCTGTCGTCGAGCAGTGCGTTGTTCGATTTCATGTTCGTGCTGGAAAACACCGACTACGCCAGGCTCTCTCGCACTGGCTTGCGAGCGACGTTTGAACTCACCGAGACCGTGCAGGCCAAATGCCCGCTGACCTTGTCGGTGGTCGATGCCGGTTCACAGTTGGAATGCTGGTGGGAATACCAGTGCAGCTATTTCGACGCCGCGCAAATGACCGCCGTCAATCAGGTGTTTCAACAGGGCCTTGATCTGCTCCTGGAAAAACCCTCGGCCACCCTTGACGATCTGCTCACGCCGTACCGCTTCAGCCTGCCGCCCGCCAGTCAGGGTGGCGGCGGTGAGGCTCCGTTCGACACCCTGGCCGACTGGTTCGAGCATCAGGTCAATTGCGCACCGGATGCTCTGGCGCTGGTCGCTGATCAGCAGCGTATCAGCTATGCCGAACTGGATGCGCTGGCCGACACCCTGGCGGCGACCCTGGTCGAGCAATGCCAATTACCGGACGGGTATGACGCACCGCAGCAAATGGTGCTGTACCTCGAAGCGTCGGTCGAGCATATCGTGGCCTTGCTGGCGCTGGCCAGACTCAACCTCACGGCCGTGCCGCTGGACCCTGGCTATCCGCTGGCGGTGCAGCGTCAGGTCATGCAACAGGCACAGCCGTGTTGCCTGCTTTACAGCACTGCCACCGAGGCGGCACTGGACGAATTGAATGCTGGTCGGGTGGCCCGTCATCGGGTCGACCTGAGCGTTGCGCCACGGTCATTCGAACGTCGCCGACATGCGGGCGAGCGACCGTTGTACACGCTGTTCACGTCCGGCTCGACGGGAACGCCGAAAGGGGTTCAGGTGCCGGACCGGACCCTTTGCAATCTGTTGCACTGGCAGCGCAACGAGGGGCAGTTGCCAGCGAAGTCAGTGACCCTGCAATTCTCCATGCTGTCGTTCGATGTGTCGTTTCAGGAGATTTTCAGCACCCTCTGCGGCGGGGGCTGTTACCACTTGATCAACCCGCGTTGGCGGCAGGATGCCCAGGCATTGTTGAGCTATCTGCAGCAGGCGCGCATCGAGCGTCTGTTCCTGCCGTGCGTAGCCTTGCAGCACTTGGCGCAGACCGCTGTGAGCCAAGGCGTGTATCCGCAGGCGTTGCGCGAAGTGATCACTGCGGGCGAGCAACTGCTCTGCACCGATGCACTGCGCAGCTGGTTTGGTGGCATGCCGCAGGCGCGTCTGTTCAATCATTACGGGCCGACCGAAACCCACGTGGTCAGCGCCTGGCGTTTGCCAGCGGCGGTTCAGGACTGGCCACTGCGAGCGCCCATCGGGCTGGCGGTGAACAACGCGCGGCTGCTGCTGGTGGACGAACACGACCAGCCAGTGCCAGGTGGCAGCCGGGGTTATCTGCTGGTGGCGGGGCCGATGATTTCGCGCTGCTACCTGGCCGACCCGGCGCTGAATGCCGCGCGGTTTGTCGAGTTGCCGCAGCCCGAGGGCAACATGCTGTTCTATCGCACCGGCGACCTCGCCTGGGCTGATGCCGATGCCTGCCTGCACTACCTTGGCCGTGACGATCAACAGGTCAAGGTCAGTGGTCAGCGTCTTGAGCTGGGGCAGATCGAAGCCGCGCTGATGCAGGACGCTCAGGTAAGCAATGCGGTGGTGGCCATGCACGGCGAACCGCCACGTCTGGTGGCTTGGTTGCAGGTCGGAGGCACGCCGCCTGACGTGCAGCAGCTTGATTGCCAGCTCACGCTGCACTTGCCTGCGCATGTGCGTATCGACGAATACCGCTGTGTCGATGCCTGGCCACGTACGCCGAGCGGCAAGATCGACCGAAAGGCGTTGAGTTCGCTGGGCGAGGCACTGCCACGGCGTCGCAGTGCACTTGCGCAAGTGCCGCTGAGCGCGCTTGAACAGCAACTGAGCGAATTGTTCGTGGCGGTTATCGGCCGTGATATCGAGCTTGATCAGACCTTCTTCGAGGCCGGTGCCACCAGCCTCGGCCTGATGCGCCTGCATGCCCGTTACAACGAGCAACTGCCACAACCGGTGGCGATGGCAGCGCTGTTCGAACATGTCACCGTGCGCCGTCTGGCGCAGCATCTTTCGGCTTCGCCATCGGTCTCGGTGGCACGTGCACAAGGGCCCGAAACTGGCGAACAGCCGATGGCAATCATCGGCATGTCGGTGAATGTGGCCGGGGCGGGCAACCTTGCCGAGTTCTGGGCAATGGTCCAGGGAAACGAGTTGGGCATCGAGCTGTTCGACGCCGCCGATGGGTTGGTCGGCGCGCGTAGTCAATTGGCGGGGATGCTGGATTTCGACCCGGAATACTTCGGCATCAGCCTTCAGGAAGCACGGCTGATGGACCCGCAACAGCGGCATCTGTTGATGGGCTGTGTGCAGGCGCTGCAACATGCTGCAATCACGCCCACAGCCGACGGCCCACGCATTGGCCTGATCGCCAGTTGCGGCGAAACCACGTATTTCCAGCAAATGCTGCGCGAAACCGCCGAGGGTGATCTGCCGGACGGCTTTCAGATGGCGTTGCACCACGACAAGGACTTTCTGGCCACCAAGGCGGCGTACCACCTGGAGCTCGGCGGCCCGGCGCTGAGTGTTCAGGCAGCGTGCGGCAGTTCGCTGATTGCCGTGCACCTTGCGGCGGCGATGCTGCGCCAGGGCGACAGTGATGTAATGCTGGCCGCCGGGGTGCTCGTCGACCCGACCCTGACCGATGGCTACCGTTATCGCCCGCAACACATTTTCTCTCGTGACGGGCTGTGCCGTCCGTTCAGTGACGATGCCAGCGGGACCATCGGGGCCAGCGGCTACGGGGTGGTGGTGATCAAACCGCTGGCCCGCGCCCAGGCCGATGGCGACCGGATCTATGCGCTGGTCGAGGCTTCTGCGCTGAACAACGATGGCCGGGCCAAGATGAGCTACACCGCGCCGTCGGTGGCGGGGCAGAGCGCGGTGATCAGCGAGGCCCTGCGCAAGGCGGGTGTCACAGGTGCTGACATGGGTTACATCGAGGCCCACGGCACAGGCACGTTGCTGGGCGACCCGGTTGAAGTGGCCGCACTGAGCAAGGCGTTCGGCGCAGCACCCGCCGCCAGTTGCGCTTTGGCGTCAGTGAAAAGCCAGGTCGGCCATCTGGGCGCGGCGGCGGGTGTGGTCGGGCTGATTCGTGCGACGCTTGCGGTGTTTCATGGTGTGATCCCGCCCAATCTGGGCTTTGCCCGGATCAATCCGCAAATCGATCTGCAGCACTCACCGTTCTACATACCCACCGCCTCACGGCCATGGCCCGAGGGCCGTCGACGGCTGGCCGGGGTAAGCAGTTTCGGTATCGGCGGCACCAACGCGCATGTGATTGTCGGCGCGCCGCCATCGCAGGCAGACAGCGCCGAGGAATGCCCGCCGTGCCTGTTGCTGTCGGCACACAGCCGTACAGCGCTGGAGCGGGACGTCGCGGTGATCGACGCTTGGCTCAATACCTTTCCCGAACAACAGACCGCACTGCTGCGTTACCTGCAAAACGGGCGGCGCGCATTGCCCTGGCGCTTTGCGGTGATCTGCCAGCCGGGTCACACGCTGCGCTTGCAACCTTCTTCGATCAAACGGATGACGGTCTCGGACCTGCATCTGAAGGCCAGTGAACACTCGCCGCAGGCGTTGCTGGAAGCCTGGTATGCGGGAGCCAGTATCGAGGTGGCGACGCGTTCGGCACCGCCACCGTGGAACTTGCCTCCCTCGGCGTTCGACCTGCAGACCTTCCGCTTCAAACCATCCGCCGATGTCGAGCCGCAGCCGCCGCAAACCGCTGAGCGCCAGCCGATGGTGGACTGGTTTTATCAGCGTCAGTGGCAGCGGGTGCGTCGTCTGGGCAAACAACCGATTGGCGAGCGTCGCGACAGGCTGGTGGTATGCAGTCACGAGCGCATTGATGCCGCACTGCTTGGCAGTATGCAGGGCGTTTATCGGCACGTCATCGAGGTGCAGGCCGGTAATGGCTATCAGCAGCTTGGCCCGAACCATTATGAGCTCGATCCACTGGACCCGCTGGCGTTTAGCCGATTGATCGCTGAGCTTGAGCAGAGTGGGCAGGCGGTGACTGAACTCGACTGGCTGCATGCCTTGCCACTGTCGGTTGGCGGGGTGGTCAACGAGCAAAGCCTGGCGGCCGCGCAATGGGCGTGTCTGGACACTGTCAGCGCGTTGTTGCAGGCCTGGGGGCAAAGCGCACAGAAGGCGGCTTTGCGACTCTGGCTGCTGTCCTGGCAGGCGTGCCCGGTAAATGGTCAGGTGATGCGTCCGGAGCTGGCGGCGCTGGCGGGTATCACCGAAGTGGCCCCGCAGGAGTACCCGATACGCTGTCACTGGCTGGATCTGCCCACTGCGCAATGGTGCACCCAGGCTCGGCAACTGGCGGCGCTGCTCGCCGAGCCGACGTCGCTGCCACGGCGCATGGCCATTCGTGACGGTTATCTGTGGCAGCCACAGTTGCAGCCCAGCTCGCTCGCGCTGCCAACGGTCGTTTCGAATCTGCTGCCGGTAAATGGCACGTTTCTGGTACTCGGCGGTACAGGCGGTATCGGCCGTACGTTGTGCGAACACTTGCTGCAATCAAGCCAGCGGCGGGTGGTGCTGTTGTCACGCCGTGGGGAGTGTCCGCAGGGACTGCGCGATTATGCCGCGCGTATCGATAGCGTTCAGGCGGATATCGCCGATTTGGCACGCTGGCCCAAGGTGCTTGAGCAACTGCGCGAGCGTTATGGACACTTTGATGGGGTGATCCATGCTGCCGGGACCGGAGCGGGCAGTTTGATCCGTCAGCGCGATGCTCACCTGTTGTCTGAAGCGATGGCGAGCAAGACCCGCGGCATGCTGGCGGTCGAAGCGTTGATCGAACAGATGACGCCAGGGTTTGTGCTGTACTGCTCATCGATGTCGGCACTGTTTGGCGGCGCTGGACACCTGGATTACGCCGCCGCCAGCGCGGTGCTCGACGGCTTCACCCATTACCGCCCGAATGCCGAAAATGGCTGCGTGCGCCTGGGTATCAACTGGGACATCTGGAGTGAAACCGGCATGGCCGCTGCCAGCGGCGTCGGCGATGAAGCGCATCAGCGGCACTTGGCGGTCGGCATGTCGGCGCAAGAGGGCTGCCGGGTATTCGACGCCGCCATGTCTGCACAACTGCCGCAATTGTTGATATCGACGACCGATCTGAACACGGCACGCCAGTTTTACCCGGCTCGTCATAGCGGTGGGGCGATGCTGGTCGATACTGCGCCAGCCGTTGCGGCAGAAGCCGGTCTGCCTGAGCGTCTGCATGGCTGTCTGTGCAAATGGCTTGGCGTGAGCGCTCTGGATCCGGATGACTCGCTGTACGAGCTGGGCGCTGATTCCCTGACCTTGCTGGACCTGATCGACGAATTGCAGGCTGCGACGGGTGTGGTGTTTCAGTTGTCACAGTTCAGCCACAAGGTCAGTCTGCGCGAGGTGCTGGCGCTGGTGCAGTCGGCGCAGGGCGGTGTGGTTACGGTCGAAGACCAGTGGGCCGACGCGGTTAGGATTGACCAATGGCATGCGGGCGCTGGCCGCGAGCGCCTGTACCTGATCCATCCGGTGGGTGGCGATGTTCAGGCGTATCGCGAGCTGGCCTCGGCGCTGCATCCTGATCTGGGTGTGTGGGTAATCGCCGACCCGGCCTTGCGTCTGCCCGAGCTGCCGAATATCAGTCTGGCCGAACGGGCGCAGCTGTATCTCGACGCGTTGCAGGCCCATCATCCCGACGGCACAGCATGGCGGCTGGCCGGCTGGTCGTTCGGCGCGTGGGTGACGCAGGCGATGTGCAGCCTGCTGGCGGACGATCGCGAGCAGCCGTTGCTGTACCTGATCGATCCGCCAGCGCCGGATGCCGGGACCGAGCTGGCGCGGATCGACGAAGAACATATTCAGCAGGTCTTCCAGCGCGAGTTTTCTGCACGGCGGACCCCCAACACTGCCGCCAGCACGGCCAGCGAAGACGCGCCACGTTACCTGCAAAGCCTGATTGTCTGCTGCCAGAACAACATGGCGAGCATGGCTGATCATCGGCCCGCGCAACTGCTTGATACCAGAGCGCGATTGTTCATTGCCACGCGTCCAAATCCATTTGGCATGGGCAGCGTCTGGCAGATGACAGACCTGCAGCGTGCCTGGCAAGACCTGTTACCGCACCTGCTGAGCTGGCAGCCTCTGGACACTGACCATTACGGCATTGTCGCAGCGCCGTGGGCGCAAGTGATTGCCGAGATGATCAACGCAGACCTGCCAGTGGGGGAGGGCTGAACGCGTTACCGGCACGTTTTTCAGACGGGGCTGATGTCCCGGTAAACCAGTTACGGACATGGTGATCGGCCATGCCAACCACACAAGGGTGAGGGATCATGGATCAAATGGCACTCAAGGCCATCGAAGGCATCGCGGGGGCGCCTCGCGCGCCGTATCACAGCATCATGGTCAACCGCCTGACACCCATAATCGGTGCAGAGGTCAGCGGGGTCGACCTGTCGCAGCCTCCGGGCGAGGAGCAACTGAAGGAAATTCGCCGGGCCTTTCTGGAAAACCACGTGCTGGTGTTTCGTGATCAGCACCTGACGGTCGAACAGCACAAAGCCTTTGGCCGACTGTTTGGACCGTTACGTGCCTTGCCGGTAGAGAGCATTGATGGCGATGACCCGGAGCTGGTCGTGGTGCGCGCCAACGCCCAGTCACGCTTCGCTGCTGGCGAGCTTTGGCACACCGACGGCACCGCTGACCTGGAGCCGTCGATGGGCTCTATGCTGTATGTCAAAGAGACGCCCGCCATTGGAACCGGCGGCGACACGCTGTTTGCCAACATGCACCTGGCCATAGAAATGCTCTCGCCTGTGATGCAGGAGTTTCTTGGCGAACTGACGGCCATTCACGATGGCGAGATCCCGTGGAAGGGCTATCAGCCGCCTGCCAACCTTCCCAAAAGCGAGCACCCGGTGGTGGTTCGCCACCCTGAAACCGGACGCCGCAGCCTGTTCGTCAATTCCGGGTTCACCTCGCATATCGTGCAGCTGTCCGCAGGAGAGAGCCGCACGGTGCTGAACATGCTGTTCGATCTGATCGCCCGCGAACCTTCGCTTAGTTGTCGTGTGCGCTGGGAGCCGAACACGCTGGTGTTCTGGGATAACCGCTGCACTCAGCACCACGCGGTGTGGGATTACTTCCCGCACTCGCGCTATGGCGAGCGGGTGACGATTCTGGGAGGGCGGCCCAAAGCCTGAGCCGCTTGCCGCAGCCTGGCAAACGCCCGGCTGCGGGCTTATCACCTCAGCCGCAGGTGGTATTTCAGGTCATCGAACCATTGATCGCCGATCTGATAGGCATGCGGGACGCGGCGTTCGAAAGAGAAACCGCATTTCTCCAGCACTTTGCAGGAGGCAATGTTGCCATCGGTCACGGTCGACTCCAGTGAATCAAGGCCGATGGCGGCAGCGTAGTCGATGATTGCCCGGCGGGATTCGGTGCCGAAGCCTTTGCCTTGATGTTCCGGCAGCAACAGACAGCCCACTTCGGCATGCCCTGGCGACATGATGCGAAAGCCGCTGACCCCCAACTCCACGCCGCTCTGTTTGTCGACGACCACCAGGCACAGCCAGTGATCGGACTCTGGCGTCCACACCGGAAGGCGATGATCAAAGCCTTTGCGAACTTGTGCTTCTTCGATTTCCCCGAAGACGTACTGCATGGTCTGAGGCTCGGAGTGCAGCCTCAGAAACAACGGCCAGTCACTGGCGAACAGGGTCCGCAGATAAAGCCGTTCGGTGTGTAGTTTCAGCATCCGTTGCTCCTTGCACGATGAAAAAGGCACAGGGTTTTGTACTCGGCATTCGGCCAATGATCAATAATACACGCGCATTTCATCGCCATCGCTCGCGGCAATCGCTGAGCCGCAAGGCATGGTCATACCCTTCAGCATTTCAGGGACGAGTAAATGGCACTTCGCGTATTGGTCATTGGTGGCTACGGTAACTTCGGCAGCCTTATCTGCAATCATCTGGTGATGATGCCGGACATTGAACTGGTCATTTCCGGCCGTGACAGCCGCAAGCTGGCGGAAAAAGTCGCTGAGCTGCAAACACAGGGTGGCAAATATTGCGAGAGCTGGTGCGTGGATATTAGGCAGGACGGCGCGGGCAGCCAACTTCGCGCGCTGGGCATTGATCTGGTTATCCATACGGCGGGGCCTTTTCAGGCGCAGTCGTATGCCGTGGCCCGGCATTGCATCGCGGCGGGTGTGAATTATTGTGACCTGTCGGATTGCCGGACCTTTGTCTCCGGTATCGCCACTCTGGATGCCTTAGCGCGTGAGGCGGGCGTCTGCGTGCTGAGCGGATGCAGCTCGGTACCGACGCTTTCGGCAGCCATCATCGATCAGCATCGTCAGCGTTTTCTGCGCATCGATTCCATTGAACATGGCATCTCCTCGGCCGCAAAAATGCCCGGGTTGTCGACCGTGCGCGGCGTTCTGGCCTATGCCGGTCGGCCCATCCGGCAGCTAAGGAACGGCCAGGTGCACGAAGTGCCCGGCTGGATGGACCTGACCCTGCGCCGAATGCCCGGTATGGGCACACGACTGCTGGCCAATGTCGACGCCCCCGACATCGACGTATTCGCCACGCGCTACGCTGCGCAGAACCTGAGCTTCAAGGCGGGTTCCGGGCTCAAGGCCGGCGGCATCGCCACCTGGCTTCTGGCATTGGCGATCAGCTGCGGGCTGGTGCGCGATCCCGCGCCATGGGCCGCACGCCTGCATCGCTGGGGGACTCGCTTTGAGCAATGGGGGGATCGAAAAAGCGCGATGTACATCGATGTCGACGGCGTAGACCTCGACGGCCGGCCGCTGCACATGCGTGCGCAACTGACCGCGCTGAATGACAAGGGACCGGAGATTCCCAGCTGCGCCGCCGTCGCCCTGAGCGCCAAAATGGCCGGAGGCTACCGTCCGCAGCCAGGCGCACGGGCGTGCGTTGGAGAGATCTCCGTGGACGAGTATCTGGCGGCGATCAATGAACCGGCAAATATCCGTCTGGATGTCCATTTCACCAACGGGGATGTCTGACGGTGCTTTATCTGTACCTGAAATACCTGCATGTCATCGCCGCGATATTTCTGTTCGGATTCGGTATGGGCTCCTATCTTTACCTGATTGCCGCCAGCCGCAGTGGCAATTCCCAGGTCATAGCTCATGTTGCCAGGATGGTGGTGCGTTTCGATACCTGGATCACGACCCCGGCCGGCATTGTTCAGGTGATCACCGGGTATGCATTGCTCAGGGTGACTGGGATGCCTCTGCTCACCGATTGGGTGCTGATGTCTTTAGTCATCTTTGTCTGCGTCGGCGCGCTATGGTTACCCGTCCTGATTCTGCAAAAGCGTCTGCAACGAATGGCCGAACATGCCGCCGCTACGGGCACGGTTCTCGCTGATCGGTTTTGGACAATCTACCGTGTCTGGTTCTGGCTGGGCGTGGCTGGCTTTTCAGGCATGTTCCTGATTGTGCTGATGATGGTCAGCAAGATGACGCCGATGGCTTTTTTGCACACCTGACGTTATTCAGTTCCACGGCCCTTCACCGGTCATCGGAAACAAGACCTCTGAGCAAAGCTAAATAAATATTAATGAAGGCTGAGGGCCCCGTAAAATGGGGTCTATGTGATTTTTTCTATTGGCTTGCAAGCTAATTGTTATCACGCTAACTATAAAGTTACCTGACTAAGCGCCGATTCACGGGCATCCCGAAAAATCAAAGGCACACACGTAATGAGCGCAAAATGGTTGGACAACTTGAAAGTCAGCAAGAAACTTGGGCTGGGCTTTGCCGCTATTTTGCTGGGCGTGCTGACCGTTACCGCCATCGGTTACTCCAGCACCAACCTGTTGATCGAGCGCCTTGGCAAGAGCGGCAAGGTTTCTGAAATCAAGGCCGATGTGCTGAATGCCCGGATTGCCGCGCAAGCCTACGCCACGGGCCCCAGCGCCGCAGGGGTACAGACCTACGCCAGTGCCCTGGATACGTTGGGCCGCAGTGTCGATGACGGCCTGAGAGTGTTCGTGGTATCGAGCAACCTGATCAAGCTGCGCGAAATCAAGGAGCAGGTGGGCGGTCTGAAGCAGACTTTCGACCAACTGGTCAGCATGAATCAGAAAGTCGATGATGCCTTGAAGCCCTTGATCAAGGTGTCGGACGATGTCAGTGCCACGTTCGAAAGCCTGCTGCAAAAAACCATCGACGACACGTTGCGTGCTCCGGACGAAACCGGCATCAAGCAGGTCAAGATTGCCGGCGACCTGCGTAACGGCATGACCAACTTTCGCCTGGTGTTTCGCCGCTATCTGAGTATCCCGACCGTCGATAACCGTCAGGCCACCTACAACGCTGCCGACGCCCTGATCGCCCAGGTAGCGGCCGCGCGCAGCCAGTTGCCCAACGAAGCGAACGCCGCTGTGGACACTGCGCTGAATGCCTTGAAACAGTACAAGGTGCTGATGTCGTCGATCTCGGAAATGCTGCAGCAAACCGATCAGATCCGTAGCAACCTGCAACAGCAATCCATTGCGACCGCTGCACGCGCCGACGACTTGATGGCACAACAAATTGTCAGCGCCAAAAAGGAACAGGGCACTGCCGTTGTTCAGTTGTTGAGTGTGGCGCTGGTGGTGTTGCTGATCGGTATCTTTGCCGCTTTCCTGATCACTCGCCAGATCACCGTGCCGTTGAATGAGACGGTCATTGCCGCACGCCGGATCGCCGATGGTGACCTGACTCACGATACCAGCACCACCCGCCAGGACGAACTGGGCCTGTTGCAGAACACCATGCAGCACATGACGGTTTCTCTGCGCGGCCTGATCGGTGGCATCGGCAACGGTGTAACGCAGATCGCCACGGCGGCCGAACAGTTGTCCGCTGTCAGCGAACAGACCAGTGCCGGCGTCACGTTGCAAAAAAACGAAGTCGACCAGGTTGCCACCGCCATGAACGAAATGGCGTCGACCGTGCAGGAAGTAGCACGCAACACCGAAGACGCTTCGCTGGCGGCCAAACAGGCCAGCGAACGTGCCGCTCACGGTAGCAGTGTGGTGCAGCACGCCACTCGCGAAATCGGCCAATTGGCCGGTGAAGTGAAACAGCTGGGCGAAGCCATGCAGCGTCTCACCGAAGATAGTGGCAAGATCGGTAGCGTGATTGACGTGATCAAGGCCGTTGCCGAACAAACCAACCTGCTGGCGCTCAACGCGGCTATCGAGGCTGCACGTGCGGGTGAGCAGGGCCGCGGTTTTGCGGTGGTGGCTGACGAAGTACGCTCGCTGGCTCAGCGTACCCAGAATTCCACCACGGAAATCGAAGCGCTGATTCAGGCGTTGCAAAAAGGTACAGGTGCCGCATCGGGTCTGATGGATGCCAGCCTGCAACGCACCGAAGGCACTGTAGTGCTGGCTCGTCAGGCCGAACAGGCACTGGTTGAGATCAATCAGTCCATCGGTACGATCGAGCAGATGAGCCAGCAGATTTCTGCCGCGGCCGAGCAGCAGAGCGCCGTGACCGACGAAATCAACCGCAGCGTGCTCAGCGTGCGCGACATCGCTGATCAATCGGCTTCGGCAACCGAGCAAAGCGCCGCATCGACTGTAGAGCTGGCCCGCCTGGGCAGCGACTTGCAGAGCATGGTAGCGCGTTTCAAGATTTAACTTCCCTGTACCAGGCGCCTTGTGACTCGGTCACGAGGCGACCTGCCGTGCTTCCGCTCGTACGACCATCCACACACCGACGCCCGACACCGCCATACCTGATGCCATCTGCCAGGACAGCGGCTCGTTGAACATTACCCAGGCCCAGAGCATTGTCACCGGCGGGCTGAGGTACAGCACGCAGGCAACGCGGGTGGCTGATGCGCGGCGCAGACACACCCAGTAAAGTCCGTAGCCGCCAAGCGTCGCCAGCCCCACCGTCCATATCACGCTCAATGCGAACCCGGTACTGGGAATGGGGGCGAGGCTGCCCTGTGTTCCCTGGATGATGGCGAACGCGAAGCTCGATATAAAACATTGCAGCCACAGGTTGGGAAGCAGGTCCATGGGCTGCATGTGGGTCGAGCACTTCTGCCACAGTGTCGCGATGGCCAGTGACAACATGCCCAGCAGTGGCAGGCCGTAGGCCCACAATGGCGCATCTCCCACCGCCAGCGCGCTGTACGTGACCAGCACCACGCCGACCAGACCGACCACCAGCCCCGCCCAGATTTGCCAGACAAGTCGCTGCCCGAGCACTGCGGCAGCCAGCAGTGCCATGCCCATCGGCAACAAGTCGGCAAACAGCGCCGCGAGTCCTGCGGGTACGCCCAGCGCGATGCCCTGCGTGACGCCTGCCACATAGCCCGCCATGGCCAGCAGACCGATGCCCGCATTTTTCAACAGCGTGGCAGGCGGTATCGATTTCAGTTGCCTGGCGACGAAAGGCAACAGGATCAACGTGACCGCCACACAACGCCAGAACACCACCAGCAGTGGCGGTGCGTAATCAAGCGAAAACCGTGCGCCGATGAAACCTGAGCTCCAGGTCAGGACAAGAGCTGCTTCCAGCAAGACAAGGGGAATGGCCTGATGCCAGGCAGGCCGCGTCATGCTCGGAGAAATCGATAGGTGCTGGTTCATGGACACAGGATACGAAGTCAGCGTAATCTAATAAATCAAAATTAACTGCATCAGTTGTTCGGAATTTATGAATCATGAGCGCAATTCTCGATATCGAACTGATACGTACTTTTCATGCAGTGGCGCGAATAGGTAAGTTTTCTGCGGCTGCCGAGCAACTTCACAAAAGCCCGGCGGCAGTCAGTGTGCATATCCAGCGACTTGAGACGGTGGCGGGCGGGCGCTTGCTCAACCGGGACAACCAGTCGGTGTCTCTGACTGCGCTGGGCAAGCGTTTGTTGCTGTCGACGACGGAATTGTTGTCCACCCATGACCGGGTGCTGGCTGACCTGCAGGGGGCTCATCTGGCGGGGCGCATCACGCTGGGTGTTCCGGATGAGTACGCCGTTCATGTCATCCGCGACATCCTGCCAGTGTTCGCTGCGGCCTGGCCCAATGTGGTGCTGGAATTGAAAACCGCACCCAGCTACACCCTGCGCGAGCAGGTTGCGCGCGGCAAGTTGCAGACAGCAGTGATCGCGCAACCCAAAGGGCAGCCAAGTGCTGATACGCAGTTTCTGGTATCGACCAAGCCGGTCTGGGTCGGGCCGGCCAGCGTCGCACTGGCATCTGCGGACCCGTTGCCGCTGGCCATTCACTCAGCGCAATGTCCTTATCGTGAAGCCATGATGGCGTCACTCAAAGACAACGGCCGCAAAAGCCGTGTAGTTCTCGAAAGCCCGTCCAATCAGGCGATCAAAGCCTGTGTGGAAGCTGGCCTGGCGATCAGCCTCATTGATCGGAGCGGGGTCACGCAAGCCATGCAGATTCTCGATGACCTGCCTGAAATTCCCGAGCACGAAATCGTCTTCCTGCGCTCGCCGTCGTCACAGACCGATGAGGCGGTGAGTTTGCTGGCGCAGGCGCTGCAGAAGTATTTTCGGGTTTAGCAGAAAGTACTGCAGTCGAAGGATGCTATCGACTGCAGGAGCACTTTTGGCTCAACCGTCCTTGAACAGAAAACTGTAGGCATTCAACGCCGGTACGCCGCCGAGGTGGGCGTAGAGCACTTTCGAGCCTTCGGGGAATTCGCCGTTGCGCACCATGTCGATCATGCCGTGCATGGATTTGCCTTCGTAGACCGGGTCGGTCAACACGCCTTCAAGGCGCGCGCAAAGGCGGATGGCTTCAAGGGTGCCATCGTTCGGCAGACCGTATTCCGGGTAGGCGTAGCGGGTGTCGAGCACCACGTCTTCGGCGGTTATTTCGCGGCCCAGCTCCACCAGTTTTGCAGTGTTCTGAGCGATGCGCAGGACCTGCGCGCGGGTCTTTTCCGGTTTCGCCGACGCGTCGATACCGATCACACGTTGTGCCCGGCCATCGGCAGCGAAGCCCACCAGCATGCCTGCGTGAGTGCTGCCGGTCACCGAGCAGACCACGATGTAGTCGAATTTGAAGCCCAGCTCTTCTTCCTGCTGGCGCACTTCATCGGCAAAACGCACGAACCCCAGGCCGCCATAAGGGTGTTCCGAGCAGCCCGCAGGAATCGGGAACGGTTTGCCGCCGCGTTCCTCGACGTCGGCCATGGCCTTTTCCCAGCTCGGGCGAATGCCGATATCGAAGCCTGCCGAGTCCAGACGCACATCGGCCCCCATGATGCGCGACATTTCGATATTGCCGACCCGGTCGTACAACGCGTCGGAATAGTTGACCCAGTTCTCCTGAACCAGCACGCATTTCATGCCCAGATGCGCCGCGACTGCCGCTACCTGACGGGTCTGGTTGGACTGGATGCCACCAATCGACACCAGTGTGTCGTAGCCGCCGTCGATGGCTTCCGGCACCAGGTATTCCAGTTTGCGGGTCTTGTTACCGCCAAAGGCCAGACCGCTGTTGCAATCCTCGCGCTTGGCATACAACTCGACCTTGCCACCCAGATGCTCGCTCAAGCGTTTCAGAGGGGTGATGGGCGAGGGGCCGAAGGTCAGAGGGTAGCGCTTGAACTTGCTCAGGTTCATATCGGAGCTCCGTTGATAAGTTGATTCAGGCCTGCAAGGAATGAGTTCGACGTTTGAACGGTGTGCCTGAAGTGGTTCCTATCATAGGAAATAGCTGAATAATCGTGGTTGCAAAGAATTGTCTATTTGCAAAATCAGCGTTAGTGTCATGCCACTAACGCAAACTTTTATTTTGTGAAATTCATCATGAAAGCAATAAATGAACGCACTAAAAAGTCCGCTGGCGATGTAGCGCCGCTGCTGGACAGGATTGACCGCGCCATTCTCAAGACCCTGCAACGTGACGCCTCGATTTCCAACGTGGCACTCGCCGAGAAGGTCAAGCTGAGCCCGCCTGCTTGTTTGCGGCGCGTCGAGCGTTTGAAGGAGGCGGGCGTTATCAAGGGTGTGGTGGCGTTGCTCAATGGCGACGTTCTGGACGCCGGCATGGTGGTGCTTATCGGTGTGGTGCTGGACCGCTCGACACCCGACTCATTTGCGCAATTTGAACAAGCCGCACAGAAGGTGTCCGGCTGCATGGAGTTTCATGTGGTCACCGGCGAGTTCGATTACTTCATGCTGCTGCGCACCAAAGACAGCCAGAGTTTCAACCGCCTGCATGCCGAACAGCTGCTGTACTTGCCCGGTGTCAGACAGATCCGCTCGTTCATGGGATTGCGTCAGGTGGTGTCGACCACGCAATTACCCATTTAACCGGGTGCTCGACGTGGCCTGCTTGTACTACGCGGCGTCAAACGTTCACGTCTGATGAAGGTCAGAGTTGTTGACTGCCACACGATTGCCCCTGGCGCATGATTCAATCAGTGCTATTTCCTTTTTTACTTGCTCAAGGATTTTTATTTTGGCTGCTGGAAGCTTGCTTACCCTGCTGGACGATATTGCGACCTTGCTGGATGACGTGGCACTGGCCACCAAGAAAACCGCGGGTGTTTTGGGCGATGATCTGGCGCTCAATGCCCAGCAGGTCACCGGTGTTTCAGCCGATCGCGAATTACCCGTTGTCTGGGCCGTGGCCAAGGGCTCGTTGCTCAACAAGGCAATCCTGGTTCCGGCGGCACTTTTGATCAGCGCCTTCGCGCCCTGGGCGATTCTTCCCTTGTTGATGATCGGCGGCGCGTTTCTGTGTTTCGAAGGTTTCGAGAAAATAGCCCATAAATGGCTGCATCCCGAAACCGGCGAAGAGCATGATCAGCGCAAGCAGGCGGCGACGGATACTTCAGTGGACATGGTGGCGTTCGAAAAGGACCGTATCAAAGGCGCGATTCGCACCGACTTCATTCTTTCGGCAGAAATCATCGTGCTGGCGCTGGGCGTAGTGTCGGCTCGACCCTTCATGGATCAGGTCGGTGTACTGGTTATTGTCGCGGTACTGATTACCGTCGGTGTCTATGGGCTGGTGGCAGGTATCGTCAAACTTGACGACCTGGGCCTGTACCTGAAAAAGACTGCAAGCTCTGCGGCACAGAAGATCGGTGGCGCTTTGCTCTGGCTTGCGCCGGTATTGATGAAGGTACTGTCGATCGTCGGCACTGCAGCCATGTTCATGGTCGGCGGCGGGATTCTGGTTCACGGTCTACCGTTTGCCCATCATTGGGTCGAAGGTGTGACCGAAGCTGCAGCCGGTGCTGTGGGCGGGCTGTCAATGATCGTCCCGACCCTGATCGATGCGGTCGCCGGGGTTATCGCTGGCGCGGTACTGGTGTTGGTCGTGACGCTGATTGGCAAGGTCTGGAAAGCGGCTAGGGAGTGAGTGGAGGCGGGCGTCGCGCAGGGGTTGAATAGCGTGCCAATGCTCCGCGTTGGCACGCATCCCGTGACGCTCCGCGTCACAGATCTGCGCAGCAACACCCTCTCAAGGTTGGGCGCAGAGGCTTCAGAAATGCGTTCCCACGCTGAGCGCGGGAACGAGCGTCACAACCGGATCGTGCTTAGAAGAACACCTTCACCAGCAAACTCGCGGTGTTCTGGTCGGTGTCGAAGGAACGGGTGTCCTTGATGCCGTATTTGTTGGTCCAGTAATCGTATTCGATACCGACGTACAGCTGCCGCTCCGGGTAATTAAGTGCCTTGCCCAGGTCATATTTGATCTGCGGGTTGAAGTGCAGGTTGGAGTGGTAAGTGCCACGCGAGGTCTTGTCGTTGTCCACTACCCAGTCCATGAAACCGTCGATCAGCACATCCGATTTGCCCATGGGGATGGTGTAGGACCACACCGGGGTAATCTGCCATACGCCATCGCCCGGACGGTTGCCTTCGGTCTGGCGCTGGTAGAAGTTCAGCTGGAAGTAGTCGAAACCCGGGATCTTCAAATCGAACGCCGGGCCGATCAGGTAAGACTCGTTATCGCCTTCACCAAATTCGTAAGTTGCCGCAATCAGCACATCGCTGATCGGGCCGAACTCAAACTTCTGGCCAAATATCTTGCCCAGCGACAGGCGTGGCGAGAACTCACCGTAATAGGTGTTATCGCCAGCGGTTGCGTCTCCTTTGCCGTTGTAGAAGATCTTGTCGACGAAGAAGAAGTTGTCGCCGTACTTCCAGCTGTCAGCATGTTCAAAGGTGAACGTCTGCTGGTTTGCCGGGTTGACGGCAAAGTCTCGTCCATTGAGATAGGTGAGGCTATTGCTCTGCCACTGGAAGATATCCCCGGCCATGGCTGGCGCAGCGGCCAGCAGACTGCTGGCCAGTAACACGCTGGAAAACGTACGGTTCATGCGGTGAGTCCCTTGAAATAGATCGTGATTTTTTCAGACTGGCGTTCTCTAAGTGACGCCTTGTCTGTGGTTGCAGTAATTTGTCTGTCTGGTCAGCTTTGTGTTGTTAGCAAGAGCTGCGCCAAACAGTGAAAAAAAGTTGAAGTAATCCCCAAACCGGCATCAACGTGTCGGTTTCAAGTCATTTTCCTGGTCGACAGAGTCCTGACCGTACAGTCAGCTAGTTGGCTGTTCGGTCAAAGTCGGCGTACAGGGAGCGGTTGGCCGGTTTTGCAGCGGCGGCGGAGAATACTGACTTGCGTCGTCCGGCTCAAGTGCTCCAGCGCAGGGCGTCTGGAGCGAAAGTGGGGCGAGTGCGCCCCTTTTCAGTGGCGCTTGGTTGGCGAGGGGCTCAATTAGTTAGTGTGTGCGCCTTGATCGACCCACGCACCGACCAGTTCGCGTTCCTGCTGAGTCATCTGGGTGATGTTGCCCAGTGGCATGATCGGCGAGGTGACGGCCTGCGCCTTGATGCGCGGGGCCTGCTGCTGAATCTGTTCTGGCGTATCGAACATCACTCCCGCAGGCGCAACGCTGAACAACTGACTGGTAGGCGTGGCCGAATGGCACACCGTGCAACGATGCTGAATCACTTCATGCACTCTGGCGAAGTCCGCGCCGGAGCTGGCAGGCTTGGCCTCTACCGGCGCGGTGACCGGCTCCGAAGGTTTCTCATCGGCCCGATGGCCACCGACTGCGGTGCCGGGCAGCGGTTGGTAGACGATCTTCGCGGGAGGTTGCGCAGGGCCGGTGACGTACGCCAGGCAGAGCATGCCCAGCGCAGCGACCGGCAGGGTCCAGGCGAATCGATGGCTGTCATGTCTTGTATTGAAATAGTGACGCACCAGGACCGCCAGCAGTGCGATGCCCGCCAGGATCAGCCAGTTGTACTCACTGCCGTATGTGCTCGGAAAGTGGTTGCTGATCATGATGAACAGCACGGGCAGGGTGAAGTAGTTATTGTGCCGCGAGCGCAACAGGCCTTTGGCGGGCAGGCTTGGGTCCGGCGTGCGGTTCTCGGCAATCGCGGCCACCAGGGCGCGCTGGGCCGGCATGATGATGCGGAACACGTTGCCGACCATGATGGTGCCCATGATCGCGCCCACATGCAGATAGGCACCGCGACCGCTGAACACTTTGCTGAACCCGTATGCCGCCGCGACCAGCAACACGAACAGGACCACGCCCAACAGGGCAGGGCGCTTGCCCAGTGGCGAGTCACACAGAAAGCTGTAGACGAACCAGCCGACGAACAACGAACCCAGGCCGATGTGCACGCCCTCGGCCCCACTCAGGCTGCTGCCCGGTGCCAGCAGATACAGCGTCGGATTGGCGTAGAACACTACGCACAGTAGCGCGACCCCTGACAGCCAGGTCGAATAGGCTTCCCATTTGAACCAGTGCAGATTCTCCGGCATGGTCGGCGGCGCGAGCTTGTACTTCTCCAGATGATAAATACCTCCACCGTGGATCGCCCATAAATCGCCAGACAGCCCTTCACGCGGGTTGCTGCGGTTGAGGTTGTTCTCCAGCCAGACAAAGTAGAACGATGCGCCGATCCAGGCCACGCCCACGATCATGTGAATCCAGCGTACGCCCAGATTCAGCCATTCCATCATATGTGCCAGCACGGTTTTACCCTTCCAGTGGGTTGGGATCGAGAACCAGCAACTGGCTCTCTGCAAAGTAATGCTCGTCGCAGTTGTTGCCTTCGCCACTGCGATCAACCACCAGGAAGTCGTCCCGCTTTTCGATCGTCAGCACCGGGTGGTGCCAGACGCCGCGATGGTAATTGATACCCTGCCTGCCGTTGGACACGAAGGCACGGGTCAGCTCAGACTCAGGCGCATCGCCAGCCGGCGCGACCACGATCAGAAAGGGGTTGCCGAGCAGCGGGATGAAGGCCTGGCTACCCTGCGGGTGACGCTCCAGCATACCAATGGTCAATGGCATCGGCAGGGCTTCGGCGCGGAATATGCTGATGATCGCCTTGTCATCCGGTTGCGCGGTCTGCACTTCAGCCAGACGATGAAAGCGCATGGTCGAGCCGTTATTGATCATGAAATGATCGCTGCCATCGGTTTCGATCACATCACCGAATGGCGCAAAAGCTTCCTTGGTCAGTGGCTCGATTATCAGTTTGCGCATGCGGATTCTTCTTCAATGGCTTCAGGGTTTATCGCACTTGGCGTGCCTGGAATACGGTTCTCGCCTGCTTCTGCCCGAAGGGCGTGGGAGCGAACTTGTTCGCGAAAGGGCCGGTACACCCCCTGAATATGTACCGTTTGGAACAAAGCCTTCGCGAACAATTTCGCTCCTACAGCCTTCGGCCAGAATCCAAATCAGGCCTGTATATGATGCGGAGCGTGGGAACGAGAGTTCACACGTTGTTATCTGGACACCTTGCCCAGCACTCGCAGGCGGCTCACACCACCGTCCGGGAAGACGTTCAGGCGGATATGGGTGATCGGGCCGATGGCGTTGATCTGCTCGGCGAACTCGTGTTCGGCGTGCATGGTCAGCTTCTGGCTTGGCAGCAGCTCGCGCCAGAACAAACTCTGGGTCTCGATCTGGCTGTCGGTACCGCCCTTGACGAAAGCCCCCTGGATCGAGCAGTTGTCCGGATAATTGCCCTTGAAGTGCAGGGTGTCGACGATGACTTTCTCGACTTCGCCCTTGTGTCCCAGCGCCACGATGACCCAGTCATTGCCCGGTGTGCGACGGCGCGCGGTTTCCCAGCCGTCGCCCATGTTCACGCCACGGCCGGGGTTGAGGATATTGCTCATGCTGCCGTAATGCTCGTCCGAGCAGGCAATCGACCTGCCACCGTTGAGTGCCGCCACCAGATCGATCTGCTCGTCTTCGCTGACTTTCGACCAGTCGCGATGCGGCACGCCGTACACGCGCAGGCGCGCTACGCCACCGTCCGGGTAGATATTGAAGCGCAGGTGGCTGAACGCCTGATCGTTGCTGATCTCGTGGTAATGATGGCTGTTGCCTTGCAGTTCCACAGACGGCAGCACTTCGGTCCAGGCGGTGTTTTCATCGGGTTCGCCCGAGGCCAGAAAGCACGCTTCCAGCGAAGCGGAAGGCGGAAAGTTGCCGGTAAAAAACGAGGTATCGATGTCCACACCCTTGATGGTGCCTGCCACACCGAGGCGGATCACCGCGCTGTCATACCCTTCGAAACGCTTGCGGCGCGACTCCCAGCCGTCCATCCACTTGCCGTTGTCGTCGAACACGCCTTCCTTCCAGACAGCCGGGGTCGGCTGGAACAGCCGGTTGGCGTCTGCGAACCAGTCATCGGTGACCGAAAGAATCTTTGTGCCCAGGCGCGCGTCGGCCAGGTTCACGAACTTCTCGAACGGTGCGGCGTAAACTTTCATGCTTGTTGTCTGCCTTCTGAACAGGTTGATAACGGCGACGCTCAAAGCGCCTGTAGACGAAACAGTGCGATTTTGTTGATCTCGGCCAGGGCGCAAGCGAACTCGGCCTCGGGCGAGTGGTGGATGCGTTGCTCGAACGCCGCCAGGATTTTATGTCTGTCGCTGCCCTTGACCGCCATGATGAACGGAAAGCCGAAGCGGGCCTTGTAAGCCTCGTTCAACTCGGTGAAACGCTGAAACTCTTCAGGCGTGCAGTGGTGGATACCGGCGCCTGCCTGCTCATCGGTACTGGCCTGAGTCAGCTCACCCTGGATAGCCGCCTTGCCGGCCAGGTCCGGGTGGGCATTGATCAGCGCCAGTTGTTGCGCGTGGGTGGCACCGAGCAATATTTTGCTCATGCGGGCATGCAGGGTATCGACCTGATCCAGTTCGGGGCCTGCGCCTTGATCGAAAGCCTGTTGCGCGACCCACGGTGAGTGTTCGTAGATGTCGGCAAAGGCTGCGATGAATGCGTCCCGGCCCAGGCTTGATGGTGTCAGTGTTTTAAACGTGCTCATTGCTCGGCCTTGCCGGTAAACGGATGTTCAGTGTGCCAGTGGCGGGCGATATCGACACGCCGGGTAAACCACACCTGCTCATGGCCTTTAACGTACTCAATGAAACGTTTGAGCGCGGCCAGCCGGGCAGGGCGACCGATCAGGCGGCAATGCAGACCGATGGAAAGCATCTTCGGTGCGTCTTCGCCTTCGGCATACAGCACGTCGAACGCGTCCTTCAGGTACTGAAAGAATTGCTCGCCGTTGTTGAAGCCCTGCACCTGGGTGAAGCGCATGTCGTTGGTGTCCAGCGTGTAAGGGATGACCAGATGCGGCTTGCCGGTAGGGTTGTTCGACTCCCAGTACGGCAGGTCATCGTCGTAGGTGTCGCAATCATAGAGAAAACCGCCTTCCTCCATCACCAGCCGTCGGGTGTTGGGGCCGGTGCGTCCGGTGTACCAGCCCAGCGGCCGTTCGCCACTGATTTCGGTGAGGATCTGGATCGCCTGGCGCATGTGCTCACGCTCGTCGGCTTCATCCATGTTCTGATAGTCGATCCAGCGATAGCCGTGACTGCAGATTTCGTGACCGTCGGCGACCATGGCGCGGATAACCTCGGGGTGACGCTGCGCGGCCATGGCTACGGCGAAGATGGTCAGGGGGATATCGAACTGCTTGAACAGCTTGAGAATGCGCCAGACGCCTGCGCGGCTGCCATATTCATACAGCGATTCCATGCTCATATTGCGCTGCCCCTGCAATGGCTGCGCGGCAACCATCTCGGACAGAAAGGCCTCTGATTCCTTGTCTCCATGCAGAATATTGCGCTCGCCACCTTCCTCGTAATTCAGCACGAATGACAAGGCAATGCGCGCGTTGCCCGGCCAGCGTGGATGAGGCGGGTTGTTGCCGTAACCGATCAGGTCGCGTGGGTAGTCAGCGCTCACTGCAAGCTTCCTTCTGTGCGTTATGTGCGTTTAGCCAGGTGCGGTGCGAATGGCAGGCAAGGCACTGCAATGCGCAGATTGTATACAATTTTATTTTCGGCTTGTAACCCTGTAGGTTTCGTTACCGATTCGTGCCTGTTCAGATAACGCAAGCAAGAAACCTGCCTGAGTGGTCAGCTAATCGGAAAAAATCTGATATTTTTCCTTTGCTTCCTTTCTTTTCAGGTAATTCGACGCATGGCGAGCAGCACAGGCGTCGTCTGCCATCCAATGAAGATTTTATTGTGTACAGGTTTTCGCGAAAGTGTCTTAATCGGTTGCAATCGCACCATGCAGAGCACTTCATTGGTGCACTGTTTCACCGTCGCCGGATGTGAGGAGTGAAGTTTTGGGGAAATTGACCACACACGTGCTGGATGCTGCCCACGGTTGCCCCGGCAGTGCCATCCGCATTGAGTTGTATCGGGTCGAAGGCCAGCAGCTTCTGCACGTTGTCAGCGCTGTCACCAACAGCGATGGACGTTGCGATGCGCCCCTGTTGCAGGGAGACACTTACCAGTCCGGTGTTTATCAACTGCATTTTCAGGCTGGCGATTATTACCGTGCACGAGGCGTTGCGTTGAACGCACCGGCCTTTCTCGATGAAGTGGTGCTGCGCTTTGGCATTGATGCAGGTCAGGAACACTTTCATGTGCCGCTGTTAATCTCGCCGTACAGCTACTCGACGTATCGGGGCAGCTGAGTACCTCTTGCCCGCCCCACACTGCGGGCCTTTTTTTGCGCGCGTTTCCGGTTTTGCCCTGTGTACAATGCGCCAGTCCCAAAGCCGTAATCCATCTGCGCACGAGTGCCCATGAACGACCAGTCCCTGCCTCTCAAGAAACAGCCGCGCGGCACTACCAGCGCCAGCCGCAGCGTTACTCAGGACGATATCGTTTACGAGCATATTTTCGATGCCATTCTGGAGCAGCGGCTGGCGCCGGGCACCAAATTGAGTGAAGAGGCGCTGGGCGAGATCTTTGGTGTCAGCCGCACCATCATTCGTCGCGCTCTGTCGCGGTTGGGGCACGAAGGTGTGGTGCTGTTGCGGCCTAATCGTGGCGCTGTGGTCGCCAGCCCCAGCGTCGAAGAGGCGCGCCAGGTATTTTTTGCCCGGCGCATGGTCGAGAAGGCAATCACAGAACTGGCGGTCGAGCACGCCACTGCCGAGCAACTGGCCGAGCTGCGCCAGATGGTCAGCGACGAGCGCGACAGCTTTGCCCGCGGTGATCGAGGTGCAGGCATCCGTCTCTCCGGTGAATTCCATCTGCAACTGGCCGTAGCCGCCAGAAACGCGCCGATGATCAGCTTCCAGCGCAGCCTGGTATCGCAGACTTCATTGATCATTGCCCAGTACGAAACCGGCAACCGCACACATTGTTCCTACGATGAGCACACCCAGTTGATCGACGCCATCGAAGCGCGCGATGCGCCGCTCGCCGTCGAGTTGATGATGCGCCACATGGACCACATCGACGGCAAGCTCAACCTTGACCAGGACAGTGCCTCGGACGATTTGCATGCGGTGTTCTCGCACGTCATGGGTCGGAAAAAGACCGGGCGTTGAGGCTGTGTGGATGAACAATTATCGTGCGACGCTCCGCGTCGTCATGCCGTTCCGGAAGCTCTGTCTCCTCTTGGCGACGCAGAGCGTCGAGACCTGCATTCCCACGCAGAGCGTGGGGAACGATAACCTCAACTTCGTGCTGAAGCTTTGACTATCGTGCGACGCTCCGCGTCGCATGCCGTTCCGGACGCTCTGCGTCCTCTTGGCGACGCAGAGCGTCGAGACCTGCATTCCCACGCGGAGCGTAGGGAACGATAACCTCAACTCCGTGCTGAAGCTTTGACTATCATGCGACGCTCCGCGTCGCATGCCGTTCCGGACGCTCTGCGTCCTCTTGCAACGCAGAGCATCGCGACCTGCATCCTGCGTGAGCGTGAGAGACGCTTTAGCCTCTGTCATGCACCAACCGCCCACCCGACCAGGTCTGCTTCACTGTCCGGTCATCACCGATGGTCATCAGCACAAACAGAATCTCTTCGATGTCTTTAGCCTGTTTCAAACGGTATGACTGCAGCGGGGTGGCGTTGTAATCCAGCACCAGAAAGTCGGCTTCGTTGCCGGGCTTCAAGCTCCCGACCTTGTCCTCCAAACGTAGTGCTCGCGCGCCGCCTAGCGTCGCCAGGTACAGCGACTTGAACGGATTGAGCCGTGCGCCCTGCATCTGCATGACCTTGTAGGCTTCGTTCAAGGTCTGCAGAATCGAAAAGCTGGTGCCGCCGCCCACATCGGTGCCAACCCCGACATTCACCTTGTGCTTTTCGGCCATCGGCAGGTTGAACAGGCCGCTGCCCAGAAACAGGTTGGAGGTCGGGCAGAAGGCAATCGCCGAACCGGTTTGCGCCAGTCGTGCGCACTGTTCGTCGCACAAGTGCACGCCATGGGCGAACACCGAGTGCTCGCCGAGCAGGTTGAAGTGATCGTAGACGTCCAGGTAATGCTTGCGCTCGGGGAACAGCGCCTTGACCCACTCGATCTCCTGGAGGTTTTCACTAATGTGGGTCTGCATATACAGGCCGGGATACTCAGTGAGCAACTGGCCAGCCAGGCTCAATTGCTCCGGGCTGCTGGTCGGCGCGAATCGCGGGGTCACTGCGTAGCTCAAACGTCCTTTGCCGTGCCAGCGCTCGATCAGCGTCTTGCTGTCGGCGTACCCGGATTCCGGCGTATCAACCAGATAATCCGGCGCATTGCGGTCCATCATCACCTTGCCGGCGATCATGCGCAGATCAAGTGCCTGCGCCGCACTGAAAAACGCCTCGACCGATTCCTTGTGCACGCTGCCGAACACCAGCGCTGTGGTCGTACCGTTGCGCAGCAGTTCCTTGATGAAAATGTCCGCCACTTGCGCCGAATGCTCGGGGTCGGCGAACTGGCTTTCGCAGGGGAAGGTGTAGGTGTTGAGCCAGTCGAGCAGTTGCTCGCCGTAGGCACCGATCATGCCGGTTTGTGGCAAGTGGATATGGGTGTCGATGAAACCCGGTGTGATCAGTGCGTCCGGGTATTCGATCAGCTCGACATCGCTGTCGAGGCTATCGAGCAAATCGTCAGCATTACCCACGGAAATGATTTTGCCGTTTTCGACCAGCAACAGGCCATCGGCAAAATACTCATAAGACGCCTCTACTGCCACCTCCGCGGGGTCGGCAATACTGTGAAGGATGGCGGCGCGGTAGGCTTTACGGCGGGAAACTGAACTCATGGCACTCTCGTTGTGACTCATTGCGACTGACTGCGGCGTGATGCGGGCAGCAGTCTGGCGATTGGTTCGGCATTGGCACTGTGCTGGCCAAAGCTTGCGTTGTAGGTGGCGATTATTTCGGCGGCGATGGACACCGCGATCTCGATGGGCAACTTGCCTTTGACTTCCGCCAGGCCCATTGGGCAACGCATGCGTTGCAGCAGGCTGGCGTCGAAACCGCGCTCCCGCAAGCGATGTTCGAATTTGACGCGCTTGGTTTTCGAGCCGATCAGCCCGAAGTAAGTAAAGTCGCCGCGCTTGAGGATCGCAGCAGTCAGCTCAAGGTCCAGTTGATGGTTGTGGGTCATGACAATGCAGTAAGTGCCGACAGGCAACTGCGCGACCTCGTCGACCGGCTCATCACTGACGATCTTCGACACGCCCTCGGGCATCGGCTCGGGGAATTCGTTCTCACGCGCGTCGATCCAGCGCACCCGGCAGGGCAGGCTGGCCAGCAGTGGCACCAGCGCACGGCCAACATGACCGGCACCGAACACGGCGATTTGTGCGACCGGCTCGCCCATTGGTTCGAACAGCAGCACATTGACGCCGCCACAGCACTGACCGAGGCTTGCGCCGAGGTTGAAGCGTTCCAGCCGAGTTAGCCGGGTGCCGCTGGCCAGCATCTCGCGGGCGATTTGCATGGCCTTGTATTCCAGGTGCCCGCCGCCGATGGTGTCATGGATATGTTCGGCGCAGACCACCATTTTCGAGCCGGCATTGCGTGGTGTCGAGCCCAGTTCCTCGATGATTGTCACCAGAATGCCGGGTTCTCCACGGGCCTGTAGCTCGGCCAGGGCGCTGATCCAGTTGTTCATTTCTGCTCCAGGACAGAGTGATCCAGGCCAGGCGCCTTCGCGAGCAAGCTCGCTCCCACGGGGGCATCCTGAATAGGTGAAGGCGAGCCTGGCGAAGCTTCACTTGCCCGCGAAGAGGCAGAAACAATTGGCTCGGCGCCTTCGCTGGATGCGCGACGCGCAGCGCTGTTCTGGCGCATCTGTTCACAGCCCCACAACACTTTTTCCGGTGTCGCCGGGGCGTCGATGTTCGGTTGATGACGGTAGTCGCCCAGACTCGCCACGGCGTCCTTGATGGCGCACCAGGCGGCGATGCCGAGCATGAACGGCGGCTCGCCGACGGCCTTGGAATGGAACACCGTGTCTTCCGGGTTCTTGCGGTTCTCCACCAGTTTGATGCGCAGATCAAGCGGCATGTCCGCCACCGCAGGGATCTTGTAGGACGCCGGGCCGCTGGTCATCAGCTTGCCCTTGTCGTTCCACATCAGTTCCTCGGTGGTCAGCCAGCCTGCGCCCTGAATGTAGCCGCCTTCGACCTGGCCGATATCGATGGCCGGGTTCAGCGAGGCGCCGACGTCGTGCAGAATGTCGGTGCGCAACATCTTGTACTCGCCTGTCAGCGTATCGACGATGACCTCGACGCAGGCTGCGCCAAACGCGTAGTAATAGAACGGTCGGCCCCGCGCCTGGCTGCGGTCATAGAAAATCTTCGGCGTCTTGTAATAGCCGGTGCTGGACAACGACACCTGGCCCATCCAGGCCAACTGCGCCAGCTCGGCGAAGGGCAGGAAAATATCGCCGATCCGCACATGGCCGTTGCGAAACTCGACTTCTGTTTCTGCCACCTGATAGTGCCGGGCGGCGAACTCCACCAGCCGCTGCTTGAGGATTTCAGCGGCATTCTGCGCCGCCTTGCCGTTCAGGTCGGTGCCGCTTGAGGCCGCAGTGGGCGAGGTGTTCGGCACCTTGTCGGTGTTGGTGGCGGTGATCTGAATATGGTCGATGTCCACCTGAAACACTTCAGCCACAACCTGCGCGACCTTGGTGTTCAAACCCTGGCCCATTTCGGTGCCACCATGATTCAGGTGGATGCTACCGTCGGTGTAGATGTGAATCAGCGCGCCTGCCTGATTGAGGAAGCTGGCAGTAAAGGAAATACCGAACTTGACCGGCGTCAGCGCCAGGCCTTTTTTCAGCACCGGGCTGCCAGCATTGAACGCACGAATGGCTTCTCGGCGCTCGGCATACTGGCTGCTCTGCTCCAGGTCGGCGGTCATCTCTTCCAGCAGGTTGTGTTCGACTGTCTGGTAATAGTGCGTGACGTTACGCTCGGTCTTGCCGTAATAGTTGGCCTTGCGCACCGCCAGCGGGTCTTTGCCGAGGAAGCGCGCGATGCAGTCCATGACTTCTTCGATGGCGACCATGCCTTGCGGGCCGCCAAAGCCACGATAGGCCGTGTTGGACGCAGTGTGAGTCTTGCAACGGTGGCCATTGACCGTGGCTTCGCCCAGATAGTACGCGTTGTCGGCGTGGAACATGGCACGGTCGACGATCGACGCAGACAGGTCCGGCGAGTAGCCGCAGTTGCCTGCCAGATCCAGCTCTATACCCTGCAAACGACCCTCGTCGTCGAAGCCCACGTCGTACTCGATGTAGAACGGGTGGCGCTTGCCGGTCATCTGCATGTCTTCAAAACGTTGCAGGCGCATCTTGGTGGGCTGGCCGGTCAGCCGGGCAATCACAGCGCACAGGCAGGCCGGGCTGGCCGCTTGGGTTTCCTTGCCGCCAAAGCCGCCGCCCATGCGCCGCATGTCGACCACGATGCGGTTCATCGGCACGCCCAGTACCTCGGCAACCAGCTTCTGGATTTCCGTGGGGTTCTGGGTCGAGCAATAGACAATCATGCCGCCGTCTTCGGTCGGCATCACCGAGGATATCTGGGTTTCCAGGTAAAAATGTTCCTGACCGCCGATGTGCAGGTTGCCCTGCATGCGGTGGGTTGCGCTTGCCAGCGCTGCGGCCGAATCGCCACGTTTGTGCGTGTGGCTGTCGAGCACAAAGTGTTTCTGACGCAGCGCCTGAACCACATCCAGCACCGGCTCCAGGTCTTCGTACTCGATGGTCGCGGCCATTGCCGCCTGCCGGGCAATGTCCAGATCGCGAGCAGCAACGGCAAGCACCGGTTGCCCGACAAACTCCACTGTGTCGATGGCCAGCAACGGGTCGCCGGGCAGCAGCGGCCCGATATCCTTCAGCCCCGGAATATCCTGATGAGTAATCGCGATGCGTACGCCGTCGAAGGCGTAGCAGGGCGAGGTGTCGATGCTGATGATTCGCGCGTGGGCACGGTCGGAAAGACGTGCATACACATGCAACTGATTGGGAAACTCGAGGCGATCATCGATATACACCGCTTCGCCGGACACATGCTTGTCGGCGCTGTCATGCTTGACGCTGCGACCGACGCCAGTGCTCAAGCCCTGCTGAAACACGGCGAGCATTTCGGCCTGGGTAATGGATGGAGAATGCTCAGACATAGTCAGTCACCCGCGTTGCAACGGCAGGCGTCTGCACTTCAATGAAATACTTGCGCAGCAGGTTCTGCGCGCTCAACAGGCGATATTCCTTGCTGGCACGGAAGTCCGACAGCGGCGTGAAATCTTCGCTGAGTGCGGCGCAGGCCTGCTCAACGGTTTCATTGCTCCACGGTTGGCTGATCAGGGCCCGCTCGCAGGCCGCTGCGCGCTTCGGAATCGCCGCCATGCCGCCATACGCCACACGTGCCTCGCGGATCACGCCTTCTTCTATGGTCAGACGGAACGCCGCACAGACCGCCGAAATGTCGTCATCCAGGCGTTTGGAGACTTTATAGGCACGAAAGGTTTGCAGTGGATTGGCGGTCGGCACGATGATCTTTTCGATGAACTCACTCTCTTGGCGAGCCGTGACCTTGTAGTCGATGAAGTAATCCTCCAGCGCCAGGGTGCGCTGGCTGTTGCCTTTGCGCAGCACGATCTGCGCGCCAAGGGCGATCAGCAGGGGCGGGGAGTCGCCGATGGGCGAGGCATTGCCGATATTGCCGCCTAGCGTGCCCTGATTGCGGATCTGCAACGAGGCGAAGCGCTGCAGTAACTCGCCAAAGTCCGGATATTGGGCATTGAGTGCTGCATAACAATCGGTCAGCGGAGTCGCCGCGCCGATCTCCAAACGGTCGTCGAAACGCTTCACGCCCTTCATCTCGTCGATGTGTCCGACGTAAATCATCACCGGCAATTGTTTGTGAAACTGCGTGACTTCCAGGGCCAGATCGGTGCCGCCGGCCAGCAGGCGCGCCTGCGGATGGCTGTCGTATAGGTCGGCCAGGTCCGCCACGGTCAGCGGAATGAAGCAGTTTTTTTCGCCGTCGCTCAGTGCTTCGGTCTGGCTTGGCGTGATTGCCCGCAGGCGCTCGACCGTCTCAGCCTGGCGCTGATCGAACTGGTCCGGCTGACGCTGGCTGCAAGACTGTTCGGCGGCGGCCAGAATAGGGCGATAACCGGTGCAGCGGCACAAATTGCCTGCCAGCGCTTCGTGGGCCTGATGCGCGTTGGCGTCGCTGCTGTTCTTTTGCAGGGCAAACAGCGACATCACAAAGCCTGGGGTACAGAAGCCGCATTGCGAGCCGTGACACTCGACCATCGCCTGTTGCACGCTGTGCAACTGACCCTGGTGCTTGAGGTCCTCGACGCTGATCAATTGCTTGCCGTGCAGCGATGCCATGAACGTCAGGCACGAATTGAGGCTGCGATAACGCAGCGTTTGCTTGCCGTCGGCGTCACTGTGCAACTCGCCAACGACAACGGTGCAGGCACCGCAGTCTCCACTGCCACAACCTTCCTTGGTACCGGGCTTGTGTGCCTGCTCACGCAGGTAGGTCAGCACGGTCATGTTCGGATTCAGGCTGCGCTCGGTTTTTAGCTCTTGGTTCAAAAGGAACTGAATCACGGCGCAAAGCCCTCACATTTATTGTCATCAGACATGTCGATGAATCTATCAGCTCTGTTTATTGGGTCAATTTGTTTCTGACTTCGGAGTCAGGAAATTGAGTTTTTCGACAATCTGCCGATCAAAGAGCCTCTGGTTCTTGAATCGCCTGTCGGCTGTGATTCAAGGTTTTGCGTATTTCGTGCCAGTTTCCGCGTTTATGGCCCTGCGCCACCCGTGCCGGTTGAGATACACTCCGCGACTTGCATGCGGAACTGGTTTTTTCTGAAGGATAGTCATGACGTTCAAGGCCCCGGACAGCCTCGCTGAGCAAATTGCTCATCATCTTGCCGAGCGGATCATTCGCGGTGAGCTCAAGCCTGGAGAGCGTATCCAGGAACAGAAAGTCACGCAGGCGTTGAACGTCAGCCGTGGCTCCGTGCGCGAAGCATTACTGATTCTGGAGCGCCGCCACCTGGTGGTGATCCTGCCGCGTCGTGGCGCACAGGTCACGGTACTCAATGCGCACAATGTCATTAGCCTGTGCAGCCTGATGAGCGAGCTGTACATTCTGCTGGCCAATGCGGTGGTCGAGCGCTGGAAGACCGAAGAGGATCTTGCGCCGTTTCTGCAGATACAACAGCGTCTGCAGGCCAGTTTCGAGCAGCAGGACGTCAATGCATTCGTCGAAGAGAGCTTCAATGTCATGCGCGCGGCTTACCCGTTCGCCAGCAACCCGTACCTCGAAGAAACCGTCGAGAACCTGCAACCTTCCATGAGCCGCAGCTATTTCATCGCGCTCGAGCAACGCAAGGCTGACATGGGTGACTACCTGGCGTTGTTCGACGAACTGCTTGGCGCAGTGGTGGCGCGGGATATGCCGAAGATTCGTGTCGTGCTGGTCAGCTACTGTCAGCGCAGCTGCCAGCTGGTGCTGGCCGCCCTGGCAGCGGGCTGACGCCGTGCGCCTGAAGTGCATCAAGCTGGCGGGGTTCAAATCTTTCGTCGACCCCACCACGGTGAACTTCCCCAGCAACATGGCGGCTGTCGTCGGCCCCAATGGCTGTGGCAAATCCAACATTATCGACGCCGTGCGCTGGGTCATGGGCGAAAGCTCGGCCAAGAACCTGCGCGGCGAGTCGATGACCGACGTCATCTTCAACGGCTCCACCAGCCGCAAACCGGTCAGCCAGGCCAGTATCGAGCTGGTCTTCGACAACTCTGACGGCACGCTGGTGGGCGAGTACGCGGCGTATGCGGAAATCTCCATTCGCCGCAAAGTGACCCGCGACAGCCAGAACAGCTACTACCTCAACGGCACCAAATGCCGCCGTCGCGACATTACCGACATCTTCCTTGGCACCGGCCTGGGGCCACGCAGCTATTCGATCATCGAGCAGGGCATGATCTCCAAGCTGATCGAAGCCAAGCCTGAAGACCTGCGCAACTTTATCGAAGAAGCTGCCGGGATCTCCAAATACAAGGAGCGTCGTCGGGAAACCGAAAACCGTATTCGCCGTACCCACGAGAATCTGGCGCGTCTGACTGACCTTCGGGAAGAACTCGAGCGTCAGTTGGAGCGTCTGCACCGGCAGGCCCAGGCCGCCGAGAAGTATCAGGAATACAAGGCCGAAGAACGCCAGTTGAAGGCGCAATTGTCGGCTCTGCGCTGGCAGGCGTTGAATGATCTGGTGGGGCAGCGCGAGGCAGTGATCGGCAATCAGGAGATCGGTTTTGAAGCGCTGGTGGCTGATCAGCGCAGCGCCGATGCCAGCATCGAAAGGCTGCGCGACGGCCATCATGATCTGTCCGAACGCTTCAACCTGGTGCAGGGCCGTTTTTATTCGGTAGGTGGCGACATTGCCCGCGTCGAGCAGAGCATCCAGCACGGTCAGCAGCGATTGCGCCAGTTGCAGGACGACCTGCGCGAAGCCGAGCGCGCCCGCCAGGAAACCGAATCCCATCTTGGCCACGACACCACCTTGCTTGCCACCTTGGGCGAAGAGCTGGAGATGCTTGAGCCCGAGCAGGAAATGACCAGCGCGGCCGCCGAAGAATCGGCCATTGCCCTGGAAGACGCCGAAGCAGGCATGCAGGGCTGGCAGGAGACGTGGGACGTCTTCAACCAGCAATCTGCCGAGCCACAGCGTCAGGCGCAGGTCCAGCAGTCGCGCATTCAGCAACTGGAACAAAGCATCGAACGCCTGGCCGAACGCCAGCGGCGTCTTGCTGAAGAGCGTCAGTTGCTGGCCGCCGACCCTGAAGATGCGGCCATTCTGGAACTGAGCGAAGACCTCGCTACCCGTGACATGACCCTTGAAGAGCTGCACGCGGGCGAAGAGCAGGCGGTCGAGCGTCTGGAGCAACTGCGTGAAGCTTTGCAGCAGGCCAGTCAGGCGCAACAGCAGGCGCAGGGCGAGCTGCAACGTCTCAACGGGCGTTTGGCTTCTCTGGAAGCGTTGCAACAGGCTGCACTCGACCCGGACACCGGCACCGCCGAATGGCTGCGCGATCAGCAACTGGCCGAGCGCCCGCGTCTGGCCGAGGGGCTGAGCGTTGAAGCAGGCTGGGAGCTGGCCGTGGAGACCGTGCTCGGCGCGGATTTGCAGGCGGTGTTGGTGGATGACTTCGACGGGCTTGATCTGGCGAACTTCCAGCAGGGTGATCTGCGCTTGCTCAGCGCCGGTACCGATACGGTACGCGTGCCTGGCAGCCTGCTGGAGAAAGTGGACAGTACGGTTGATCTGTCCGCCTGGCTGGGCCAGGTGATTCCGGTCGAGGATCTGGATGAAGCGCTGGCGCGACGTGCGCAACTCAGCGCCGGGCAAAGCCTGATCAGCCGTGACGGCTATTGGGTCGGGCGGCACTTTTTACGTGTGCGACGTGCCAGCGAAGCGCAGAGTGGTGTGCTGGCGCGGGGGCAGGAATTACAAAGGCTGGGCCTGGAGCGTGATGAGCGCGAAGCGACGCTGGCTACGCTTGAAGAGCAATTACTGGTGCTGCGCGAGCAACAGTCGCAGCAGGAAGAAGCCCGCGAGCAACTGCGCCGCCGAGTGCAGGACGAAACCCGCCAGCAAAGCGAATTGAAGGCGCAACTGTCGGCGGTCAGGGTAAAGGTCGAGCAGTTGACCCTGCGTCGTACTCGTCTGGACGAAGAACTGGCCGAGCTGGGCGAGCAACGCGCTGTCGAGCACGAGCACCTCGGCGAATCGCGCCTGCAATTGCAGGATGCACTGGACAGCATGGCGCAGGATACAGAACAGCGCGAAGTGCTTCAGGCGCAGCGTGATGCGCTGCGCGAGCGTCTGGATCGGGTTCGTCAGGATGCGCGGCAGCACAAGGATCACAGCCATCAACTGGCGGTGCGTCTGGGCTCGCTCAAGGCGCAGTACGATTCGACGCGTCAGGCGCTGGAGCGCCTGCGCATGCAGTCCGAGAGGCTCACTGAAAAGCGCGAGCAACTGAGTCTGAATCTGGAGGAGGGCGAGGCGCCGCTTGAAGAACTGCGCCTCAAGCTTGAAGAGCTGCTGGAGCGGCGCATGGTGGTCGATGACGAAATGCGCATCGCCAAGAACGCTCTCGAAGACGCTGATCGCGAATTGCGTGAGGCAGAAAAACGTCGCACCCAGGCCGAGCAGCAATCGCAACTGCTGCGTGGCCAGCTGGAACAGCAGCGTCTGGAGTGGCAGTCGCTGACGGTGCGTCGCAAAGCCTTGCAGGACCAGTTGCATGAGGACGGCTACGACCTGCATGGCGTGCTCGCCACGCTGACGCCGGAAGCCAGCGAGCAGGCCGCCGAGCAGCAACTGGAGAGCATCGCCGGGCGTATTCAGCGTCTGGGAGCGATCAACCTCGCGGCCATCGACGAGTACCAGCAGCAATCCGAACGCAAGCGTTATCTGGATGCGCAGGATGCTGATCTGGTGGAAGCACTCGACACGCTGGAAAACGTCATCCGCAAGATCGATAAAGAAACCCGAAACCGCTTCAAAGATACCTTCGATCAGATAAATAGCGGAATTCAGGCACTTTTCCCAAAAGTTTTCGGTGGTGGCTCCGCTTATTTGGAACTGACGGGCGAAGATTTACTCGATACAGGGGTGACAATCATGGCGCGTCCTCCCGGCAAGAAGAACAGCACTATTCATCTACTGTCGGGTGGGGAAAAAGCCTTGACTGCTCTGGCGCTGGTTTTTGCCATTTTCAAACTCAATCCTGCGCCGTTTTGCATGCTTGATGAGGTGGATGCGCCGCTGGATGACGCCAACGTGGGTCGCTATGCGCGGTTGGTGAAGGAAATGTCACAAACTGTTCAGTTCATCTACATCACCCACAACAAGATCGCCATGGAAATGGCTGATCAATTGATGGGGGTGACGATGCATGAACCAGGCTGTTCGCGGCTGGTAGCGGTGGATGTAGAGCAGGCGATGGCGCTCGTGGATGCCTGAATCCGGGTTTGATTAAGCCGGGAAATCGCTGCGCAAAGGCCTGAAAATGTGACGATTGTGCGATAGATGGCACTTTGGGCGGCGAAGAGACGTAACAGACGGTGTAAAGTTACCTTTGGTCGTGCTAGTTTAGTGACCACTTTTTATTTTCGCGTGGGCAAATTGCCAGTCAGAACATAGACTTGGCACCACGTATTAAAGGGGTTTAGGCCCTTATTTTCAGATTTCTTCATTAGAGGCACTGGATTACATGGAAATCGGTCTGCGCGAGTGGCTGATCGTCATCGGCATAATAGTCATTGCCGGTATTCTCTTTGATGGCTGGCGCCGTATGCGCGGCAGCAAAGGTAAATTGAAATTCAGGCTGGATCGAAGCTTCTCCAATCTTCCGGATGAGGAGGAAACCACGTCGGCCGAAGTGCTCGGGCCGCCCCGTGTGCTGGATACCCACAAGGAGCCGCAGCTCGACGAGCATGATTTGCCGTCGATGAGCGCCAGCCCGCGTGAGGGCAAGCGCAGCAACAGTGACAAGCGTGGCAACAGCGACAAGAAGCGCAAGGACGAACCGCAGCAGGGTGACCTGAATCTGGATCTCGACGGCCCGAGCCTGTTCACCGGGCGTGACGATGACTTCCCGGACGACAAGCCTGCCCAGCGCATCACTGAGGACAAGGACCTGCCTCCGGTCGAGGAAGTGCTGGTCATCAGCGTGATTTCACGCAGTGAAGGCGGCTTTAAGGGCCCTGCGTTGCTGCAGAACATCCTGGAAAGCGGCTTGCGTTTTGGCGAGATGGATATTTTCCACCGTCACGAAAGCATGGCAGGCAACGGCGAAGTGCTGTTCTCGATGGCCAATGCGGTCAAGCCAGGCGTGTTCGATCTGGACGATATCGACCATTTCAGCACCCGTGCCGTGAGCTTCTTCCTTGGTTTGCCAGGCCCGCGTCATCCCAAGCAGGCCTTTGACGTCATGGTTGCCGCAGCTCGCAAGCTGGCCCATGAACTGGATGGCGAGCTCAAAGATGACCAGCGTAGCGTCATGACCGCGCAAACCATCGAGCATTACCGTCAGCGCATCGTTGAATTCGAGCGCCGTGCGTTGACCCAGCGTCGCGGTTAAGCGAATCCTTGTCCACGTCCCGATCAAGAGCATGCTCCGGCGCGCTTTTTCGGGGATTGGGCATGAACAGAACAGAGCCAACAGATTGAGCAGCCTCGGCTGCTCTTTTGCTTTTTGAGAGAACACCGTATGAAGGCCGTCGAAACCCGAATCCTGGAACTGCGTGCAGAACTGGATGAGCATAACTACCGCTATCACGTTCTGGATGAGCCCAGCATCCCGGATGTCGAGTACGACCGCCTGTTTCACGAACTCAAGGCCCTTGAGGCAGAAAACCCGCATCTGGTCACGCCGGATTCGCCGACGCAGCGGGTTGGCAGTGCCGCTTTGTCGGCGTTCACGCAAGTGCGACACGAAATGCCGATGCTCAGCCTGGGCAACGCTTTCGAAGAAAACGACATGCTCGAGTTTGACCGGCGGGTAACCGAAGGGCTGGATTTGCCTGCCGGGGACCTGTTTGGTGCGGGCAGCAAGGTGCAGTACAGCTGCGAGCCCAAGCTGGACGGTCTGGCAGTCAGTCTGCTGTATCGCGACGGTGCGCTGGTACGCGGTGCGACGCGTGGGGACGGGACTACCGGCGAGGACATCAGCGTCAATGTACGCACCGTGCGCAACATCCCGCTCAAGCTGAAAGGCAAGGGCTGGCCGGATGTGCTGGAAGTGCGCGGTGAAGTGTTCATGTCCAAGGCAGGTTTCGAGCGGCTCAACGCCAGCCAGCTGGAAATTGGCGGCAAGACCTTCGCCAACCCGCGCAATGCGGCGGCTGGCAGCCTGCGCCAGCTGGACTCGAAAATCACCGCCAATCGTCCGCTGGAATTCTGTTGCTATGGCCTGGGGCAGACTTCGGCGGAAATCGCCGACACTCACATCGGCGTGCTTGAAACGTTGAAAAAATGGGGCATGCCGGTCAGTCACGAGCTGAAGCTGGCGAATGGCGTCGAGGAGTGTCTGGCCTATTACCACGATATCGGTGAGCGACGCCTGACGCTGAGCTACGAGATCGACGGTGTAGTGTTCAAGGTCAACAACCTGGCTGCGCAGCGCGAACTGGGCTTTCGCGCCCGCGAGCCGCGCTGGGCGATTGCCCATAAATTCCCGGCCATGGAAGAGCTGACCGAGCTGCTGGATGTCGAATTCCAGGTAGGCCGTACCGGTGCGGTAACGCCGGTCGCTCGCCTCAAGCCGGTCAAGGTGGCTGGCGTCATGGTCGCCAACGCCACGCTGCACAACATGGATGAAGTGGCGCGGCTCGGCTTGATGATTGGCGACACCGTGATCATCCGTCGTGCCGGTGACGTGATTCCGCAGGTGGTGCAGGTTGTTGTCGAGCGCCGTCCTGAAAGCGCAAGGCAGGTCCAGGTACCACAGACCTGTCCGGTATGCGGCTCGCATGTCGAGCGCACGCAGTTGATCAAGCGCAGCAAGGGCAAGGAAACCGTCACCGAAGGTGCGGTGTATCGCTGCGTCGGGCGTCTGGCATGCGGTGCGCAACTCAAACAGGCGATCATCCACTATGTGTCACGTCGTGCGATGGACATCGAAGGGCTTGGCGACAAGACCATCGAGCAGCTGGTCGATGAAAAACTCATTGGCTCGCCTGCCGACCTGTACAAGCTGAAATACGAACAGATCATCGACCTCGAAGGCTTTGCCGACATTTCCAGCAACAAGCTGCTCAAGGCGATTGCTGACAGCCGGCAGCCGACCCTGGCGCGCTTTATCTATGCCCTGGGTATTCCGGATGTGGGCGAGGAGACGGCCAAGGTGCTGGCGCGCTCGCTGGCGTCCCTGGCTCGTGTCAAACAGGCATTGCCGGAAGTCCTGACGTACCTGCCGGATGTCGGTCTGGAAGTCGCCTACGAAATTCACAGCTTCTTCGAAGACGAGCACAACCGTAACGTCATTGATGCGCTGTTGGGCGAATGCGGACTGCAACTGCAGGACCAGGGCGAGTTGGGTGCCGAGTTTGCGGCCAGCACTACGCTTGAAGGGCTGATCGACAAACTACATATCCCGTCGGTAGGGCCGGGCGCTGCACAGAAACTGGCTGACAGGTTCGGCACGCTGGAGGCCGTCATCAGCGCCGATTGGCTGGACATGCGCCAGACGCTGCCGGAGAAGCAGGCCAAATCGGTGCGCGACTTCTTTGACGACAGCGCAAACGCCGAGCGTGCCCGCGCCATAGAAGCCCAGCTCAAGGACTTTGGCATGCACTGGCGCAGCGAGAAAAAAACCGTCGAAGGATTGCCACTGGCCGGGCAGACCTGGGTGCTGACCGGCTCGCTGGAACGCATGAGTCGTGACGTCGCCAAGGAAAAACTCGAAAGCCTTGGTGCCAAAGTCTCCGGCTCGGTCTCGGCCAAGACCCACACCGTGGTTGCAGGCCCCGGTGCAGGCTCGAAACTGACCAAGGCCAACGAGCTGGGGCTGACCGTACTGGACGAAGATGCGCTGCTCAAACGCCTGACCGAACTGGGCGTAGCGGTTGATTGAGGCAGGCCGATGCTACGCTTAGGCTTACCTTTATTATCGTGCGACGCTCCGCGTCGCATGCCGTTCTGGACGCTCTGCGTCCGGTCTTGAGTGTGATGGTGCGGCGTAGATCTGTGACGCGGAGCGTCACGCACGGCATTCCCACGCTGGAGCGTGCGGAACGATAGTCTCAACTACCGTGCGACGCTCCGCTTAGGCCTACCCTGATTATCGTGCGACGCTCCGCGTCGCATGCCGTTCTGGACGCTCTGCGTCCGATCTTGAGTGTGATGGTGCGGCGTAGATCTGTGACGCAGAGCGTCACGCACGGCATTCCCACGCTGGAGTGTGCGGAACGATAATCTCAACTACCGTGCGACGCTCTGCTTAGGCATGTCTTGATCATCGTGCGGCGCTCCGCGTCGCATGCCGTTCTGGACGCTCTGCGTCCTATCTTGAGTGTGATGGTGCGGCTTAGATCTGTGACGCAGAGCGTCACGCACGGCATTCCCACGCTGGAGCGTGCAGAACGATAATCCCAGCTACCGCGCGATGCTCTGCTTAGGCATGTCTTGATTATCGTGCGACGCTCCGCGTCGCATGCCGTTCTGGACGCTCTGCGTCCGATCTTGAACGTGCGGTGCGGCGCAGATCTGTGACGCGGAGCGTCACGCACGGCACCCCCACGCTGGAGCGTGCGCAACGATAATCTCAACTACCGTGCGGTGCACCGTTTTCGCCCACGCAAACGCCGTCGACGCTATCCGTCCCCACCGTTCGATAATATTTTGAACCCCTGAAGCGTAGGCATGATCTAGTCCATGCAAGGCCAACGGGAGATCGCCATGTACCGCTTTTTCGAGCAATTGAGTTCACGCATTACCGCCCCATTTGTCGGCGAATCCAAACGTAACAGTAAGGTCTGGCAGTGCACATGCGGCCAGTCGGTGTTTTTCCCCAATTCCCAATGCCTGGCCTGTTCGGCTGCGCTGGGTTACCTGCCCGAGCAGGGCCGCGTGGCTACGCTTGAAGCGGGGCCTGAGCTTACCTGGCGCCTGAGCGACGAGCCGGGTGCCGGTCTGTATCGGCGTTGCGCCAACCTCGATACCCCGGCAGCTTGTAACTGGCTGTTTCCGGAGCACAACGCCGGTGAGTTCTGCGTTGCGTGCAGCCTCAATCGTACCATTCCCGACCTGTCCATCGCCGAAAATGGCGAGCGCTGGCGCAAGGTCGAGACCGCCAAGCGTCGTCTGGTTGCACAGCTGATTTCCTTGGGGTTGCAGGTCATCCCCAAGAGCGTCGATGAAGAAGCCGGGCTGGCCTTTGACTTTGTCGGTGTCGATCTGGAAGGCAAGCTGCCGACCACTGGCCACGCCAATGGCCTGATTACCCTGAACATCGAGGAAGCCGACGACGCACACCGCGAAGCGATGCGCGTGCAGATGCATGAACCTTATCGTACCTTGCTCGGCCATTTCCGCCATGAAGTCGGTCACTATTACTGGGATCGGCTGATCGCCAATACCCACTGGCAGGACGGTTGCCGCAATCTGTTCGGCGACGAGCGCGCCAGCTATGCCGATGCGCTTGATCACCACTACAAAAACGGCGCGCCCGACAATTGGCAGGAAAGCTTCGTCAGTGCCTACGCGACCATGCACCCGTGGGAAGACTGGGCCGAAACCTGGGCTCACTACCTGCACATGATGGACGCGGTCGACACCGCCCTGGGTTTTGGCATGAGCGCCCGCGACATGGAGCTGGACTACCAGCCATTCCCGCTGGAAGTGCTCTACGATCCACAGCACCCAGGCGGCCCGGCGTTCCTGTCGTTCGTCAACGCCTGGATCGAACTGGCCAGCATGCTCAACGAGCTGTCACGCAGCATGGGCCAGCCGGACTTCTATCCGTTCGTGCTGCCTCCTGCGGTAATCGCCAAGCTGCATTTCATCCACCTGGTGATTCAGGATGCGGGTGGCAAGGCCGACGAGGTGTTGCAGGCTCAATAACCCAGGCCGTGCCTGACACGCTTCAGCTGCGTGTCAGGCCTTTGTTCAAAAGCGGCTCCAAGCGTCAGCACCAGCCTGCGCTCAAAACCGATCCTTCCGCGATAAGCCTCTCCGGTGTCCACCCAGCCCTGACCCGCATAAAGCCCGATAGCAGCGCTATTGTCTGCATCTACCGAGAGCATCAAATGCGTGATGTCCGGCCACTTCAGGCGCAGCGCCGCAGGCAATGCCCGCAAGCACGCTTTGCCTAAACCCTTGCCCTGTTCGCGGTGATCGATCTGCAACGCATGCAGCGTCGCAGCCAGCGTCTCCTGAGCCCAGTTCGGCAGACAGTCCCCGCGCTTGAGTAGGAAAAAACCCACCGGTTTATCGTCGCCCAAAAGCACAAAGCCACAAACATTCGGGTTGGGGTTGACCAGCAGAGTATTGAGCGCAGTGTAAATATCGCCGGAGAACTGCATCTGCTCCTGCGTTACTTCAAGGTGTTCGAGCTGTTGACGTTGAAAGGTGTTGAGATCGTGGTAGCCGACCAATCGAGTCTGCATGAGCAACCTGCTGGCTGATTATTATTGAGGCGGGCAGGGTACAGGATCGGATAAAGGTGTTTCGAGGATTTGTCACACCGACGGCCGATACCGCTTTGCGTTTCAGCCCCGGCACACAAGTGCTTGAGCCCCCTCGAAATTTTTATCCGAACCAACGGTTGTAAACTCACGCCAGACCGGTACAATGGCGCGGCTCGCCAACTGGTGAGTGTCGTTATGGTGACCCCATCGGTCCCCCCGCAACGATTACCCGTGAACCTGGTCAGATCCGGAAGGAAGCAGCCACAGCGGGAACATTGTGTGCCGGGGTGTGGCTGGTGGGGGCACCACCTTAACGAAATCCTTAGTCGGCCCTCGACGCAGTTGCACTGAAATCTCCACATCCCCGATTACCACCCAACCGTCTCCGTATGCCGAGTGCGTTAGCTGTTCCTGCGTCTGTATGGCATGCCCGATGTGAAAGCTGCTGGTAATGCGATCCGAACTCGTCTGAACCCTCGTTCATGTGCCACCTAACCCCTTACGCGTCGCTTGAAACCGTTTTACGGCAAGGGGCAATTCAAGTCGCTGCGGGTGTCACAGGCTTTTCGGTCAGGCGTCTCGTAGCAGTGGAGCCGGGGGCCGGATGGAACAGGACATCATCAGATTTTTCACAGACTCGCAATTTCTGGGCATTTCGCTCGCCAACTGGATACTGGCTATTTTTGCCTCGACCCTGAGTTTTATTCTGGTCAGGGGCGTGATCGGTTTTGTGCTCAGAAAGATGCGTTCGCGTGCCCAGGCACCCAGCACGCATATGCGATACATCGTGGTTCAGGTGCTGTCGGGCACCAGTAATACGTTATTGCTGCTGGCTTCCATTCTGATCGGCATCGGCATGCTCGATCTGCCGGAACGCTGGCTCGGGCGGGTCAGCAGTCTGTGGTTCGTAGTCGCGGCATTGCAGGTCGGGCTATGGGCGAACCGGGCGATCGCGCTCGCCTTGCAGCGCTATTTCGTGCGTCACAACGCCGGCGGCACCTTTCAGGGCAGTGCGCTGGCCACGTTGAGCCTCTGGGGCGCGAAAGTGTGGCTGTGGGCCACGGTGGTCATGGCGATGCTGTCGAACGTCGGGGTCAACATCACTGCGTTTGTGGCCAGCCTCGGGGTGGGCGGTATTGCGGTTGCGCTGGCGGTGCAGAACATTCTGGGTGATGTGTTTGCCTCACTCTCCATCGCAGTGGACAAGCCTTTCGAAGTCGGCGATTTCATTGTGGTCGGCGCGCTGTCCGGTACGGTCGAACATGTCGGTCTGAAGACCACGCGCATCCGCAGCCTGGGGGGCGAGCAGATCGTGATGGCCAACGCCGACATGATCAACAACACCATTCAGAACTACAAACGCTTGCAGGAGCGGCGCATTGTCTTCGAATTCAGGCTGACGTATGACTGCTCTGTCGATCAGATACGAGAAGTGCCAAAGAAAGTCGAGACGATCATCAACGCGCAGAAACTCGCCCGTTTCGACCGCTCGCATTTCCGTGGTTTTGGCGAAACGTCACTGGAGTTCGAGACCGTCTTTGTCGTTCTCGACCCCAGCTACAACGTCTATATGGATGTGCAGCAGGCGATCAATCTGGACATCATGGAAGCCTTCGCCGAACTGGATGTGCGTTTCGCGTTTCCGTCCCGCACGGTCTATGTGGCGTCCCTGCCACCGGTCAAGACGTCGCGTCCGACTGCACTGGAGGCAGCCGACGCGAGTACCTGAGCCCTATAGCACCGCAATCAGGCAGGAAAGTGCAATGCGTTGGTCAGGTCGCCCATGGGGGCCTGGCCGCGCGCGATCATGGCGTCGTCGCGGCGTTTCAGGCCGTCGAGTTTTTCCAGGTTATGCACACGGGTAATCAGGCGCAGGATCGAGGCCGTGTCGTAAACCGTGTGGTCCACCTTGCCTTTGCGGGCGAAGGGTGAGATGACCAGCGCCGGAATACGCGTGCCGGGGCCGAAGCGGTCGCCTTTGGGCGGTGCGACGTGGTCCCACCAGCCGCCGTTCTCGTCCACTGTCACGACAATTACCATGTTGTCCCATTGCGGGCTCTTGCGCAGCACCTTGATCACCCGGTCTATGTGCCGGTCACCCGCAGCCACGTCGGCATAACCGGCGTGCATGTTCAGGTTGCCCTGGGGTTTGTAGAAGGTCACGGCGGGCAACTTGCCCGCTTCGGCATCGGCGAGGAAGCGGTTGGTGCTCGACTCGTCACCCAAGCCGCCGTCACGCAGACGTTTTTTGCGTTCTTCAGGGTTTTGCGGACCCTGTTGCTTGAAGTAGTTGAACGGCTGGTGATGATATTGAAAGTTAGGGATTTTCGGGATTCCCGTGGAGTCCTTGAACTCGTCCAGCGTCACTTGCCAGGCCCCTGCGTACCAGGCCCAGTCGACGTTCCTTTTCGACAGTTTGTCGCCGATGTGTTCGTGGCTTTGCGGAACCAGCACGTTGGGCAGGTCCGGCTTGGAATAATCAGGGTTCTGCGGGTCGCGCAGCCAGGTTGGCCAGTAGGGCGGGGCCATGGTGTTGACGGCGTAGTTGTCCGGGGTAATGGCGCTGGGACCGAACTGCGGTGGCCCCTCCATTGCGCTGGCAGGCGATTTGTCCAGTGGCTTGAGGCGCGGGTCCTGCGGGTTGAAACTCTGCAGGGTTGCGATCTGGGATTTGGCCGGAGACTCGGCAGCGTTAGGGTAAATCGGCGCGGTGGCTGAAATCAGGTACTGGTGGTTGAGGAACGAGCCGCCGAATGCACCCTGAAAAAAGTTGTCGCACAGCACGAATTCCGAGGCAACGTCCCACAGGCGCAGCGAGTACTGAGTCTGTGCGTAGTTGCCCATAGTCAGTCCGCCAGCGTCGGCCCAAGCGACGAATCGATCATTGCGGCCGTCGTTGATCTGCATCTGATTCTGATAGAAAACGTGCCACAGGTCGCGAGTGACCAGACTCAGCGGCAGGTCTTCACCGTTCGGCCCCTTGAGCGGGAAGGGAGCGTTGGGCAGGTCTTTCTGAAACTGCTCGCCGGCCGGGTAGGTCACGCCGTCAACTGTTTGTGGCCCGACCTGCAATACACCACCCCAAGCTGGCGGCAGTTTGGACAATAGCGTGCCGTCGCGGTCGCGCTGTTCATAGTCGGAAGGTCTGAGCGACGAGAGTGGCTTCTGGACCCCGGGAAAATCGCCGAACAGGTTATTGAAGCTGCGGTTCTCGGCGTAGATCACCACAATGGTCTTCACGTTTTCGCGCAAGGCCCGGTCCAGCGCCGGCCCGGCAAGATGATGATGCTTGTCGTTGTCGGCGGGCTGTTTCTCGTGGGCCGACACGTAGCTGCTCAGCGTGACGCCTGCGCCCAGCGCAGCCATCCCGCCCAGAAAACGACGGCGGCTGGGGTTGTTGTTGGTGTCTTCGTCGTCTGGTCTGTCGCTCATCGCCAAATACTCGTGCTGGTTAATGTATTACCAAAGATTTCAGGCGAGCGTAACTATGGAATATGACGCTATTGCTACACCGCAGATGAAGGGTCACGGGGTCGTGGGCGCGGTGTAGTGATCGATGATTTGCTGAATCTCGCCCGACAGGCGCATTCGCACCAGCGTGCGCAAGATTTTACCTACCGGCAGATCAGGGTCGTTGCGCACCAGGCAGGCCGCAGGCTGCTCGGCGACCATCGATATGGGCTTCAGTCTTTTGCCGACAGGCAGGTTTCGATTGGTCCATTCGAGGATCAGCTGGTTGGTCACGGCGTAGTTGTAGCGTCCAGCCATCAGCTTGCCGAGCGTCTGGTCCTGCGTGCGCGCGTCTTCACGTATAAGTTGATGATTGTCGAAAAGATGCTGCAGGGCAGAGTAGTTGTAGCCAAGTACCGTGCCGACGGTTTCATTATCGAACTGCTCTGGGTATGGGCCCGCAGCCGTTTCGGCTGAAGCGACCAGCCAGTCGCGTTGATAGAGAATCGGCAGGCTCCAGAGGTAATCCCCGGACAGATCGGGATACCAGGCTTGTGAACTGTAGCAATGCATGTCTACTTCTCCGCGCTCAAGCGCCGACTGGATGCGCAGGCGCGGCATCACGTGGTACCTGGCTTCGAGGCCGACATGGTGCGCAACGCTTTGCATAATGTCGAACAGGATGCCGGATTCGGGCCGAAAGTCGGTGATATGCATCATCGGCATGGTCCAGCCTTCGTTGACCGCGAAGTCCAGAGTAGCTTTGGCCGCGCTGACGGTCTGCGTCGACAGCAATAGCATGCACGCCACGGCTGCACGAGGTAGCCGAGGCTCTGCAAACGTCCGTTTAAAGCGTGTCATTAGATTCATTTGCTCAGCTTAGCCACAATAGAGACGCACACCAGATGCAATTTTGCCCCTGCTCGGCTAGCATTGGCGGTCTTCCGCTTACCAGTTGCGACGGTTTTAAATGAGTTATCAGGTTCTTGCACGTAAATGGCGTCCGCGCTCGTTCCGCGAAATGGTCGGCCAGGCTCATGTGTTGAAGGCCCTGATCAACGTGCTGGACAGCCAACGCCTGCACCATGCCTATTTGTTCACCGGCACGCGGGGCGTCGGCAAGACGACTATCGCGCGGATCATCGCCAAGTGCCTGAACTGCGAAACCGGCATTACGTCTACGCCCTGCGGCACTTGCTCGGTGTGCAAAGAGATCGATGAAGGTCGTTTCGTCGACCTGATCGAGATCGACGCCGCCAGCCGCACCAAGGTCGAAGATACGCGGGAACTGCTGGATAACGTGCAGTACGCGCCAAGTCGCGGTCGCTTCAAGGTCTACCTGATCGATGAAGTGCACATGCTTTCCAGTCACTCGTTCAACGCCTTGCTCAAGACGCTTGAAGAGCCGCCGCCCTACGTCAAGTTCATCCTCGCCACCACCGATCCGCAGAAGCTGCCCGCGACCATTCTGTCGCGTTGCCTGCAGTTCTCGTTGAAAAACATGACGCCAGAACGTGTGGTCGAGCACCTGACCCACGTGCTGGGCGTCGAGAATGTGCCGTTCGAAGACGATGCGCTGTGGCTGCTCGGGCGCGCTGCCGACGGTTCGATGCGTGACGCGATGAGCCTGACCGATCAGGCCATTGCCTTTGGTGAAGGCAAGGTCCTGGCTGCCGATGTGCGCGCCATGCTCGGCACGCTGGATCACGGTCAGGTGTTCGATGTGCTGACTGCGTTGCTGGAAGGCGACGCTCGCGGTGTGCTGGAGGCGGTACGTCACTTGGCCGAGCAGGGGCCTGACTGGAATGGCGTGCTCTCGGAAATTCTCAATGTTCTGCACCGCGTGGCGATTGCCCAGGCGTTGCCGGAAGGCGTCGACAACGGGCATGGCGACCGCGACCGGGTGTTGGCGCTGGCCCAGGCATTGCCTGCCGAAGACGTGCAGTTTTATTACCAGATGGGCCTGATTGGTCGTCGTGACTTGCCGCTGGCCCCGGACCCGCGTGGCGGTTTCGAGATGGTTCTGCTGCGGATGCTGGCGTTCCGCCCGGCCGATAACGACGATGCGCCGAGGCAGCCGCTAAAGCCGGTGGGGATCAACCAGGCCACGGTTGATTCCCGAAAAGCAGTGGCCGATGCGACACCTGTTGCGTCGGTAGCTCCCGCAGTTTCAACAGCGCCGGTCATGGCTGCGCCCGATCCGGCCTTCGAAGCGCTGCCGCCCGCAGCTACCCCGATGCCGGCCGCTGCTGCACGAGCTAAGCCCGCTGTACAGCCAGAGTCACAGCCGCAAGCCCAGCCCGAGCCTGTCGAAGAAGTCGATCTGCCGTGGAATGAGCCAAAGGCACCGGTTGCCGAAAAAAACGCTGAACCCGCACCTGGCACTGGCACTGTTGCAAAACAGGTAGTCGAGCCGGTTCTGGAGACTGTCTCCGAACAGCCAGACCTGACGCCAATGCCGGCGCCTGCGCCCGCCAGCCCAGTGCCAGACGCGCCGGAGGCGGAACCTGCGCAGCCGGTTGCCGAGCAGCAGGTTACACCGGCGATGCTTGAAGCCATTCCTGATTCGGCCTATCTGTCCATGAATCCGGATTCGATGTCTTCGGATTCCGGCCCAATGGGGCGCGATGACGAGCCGCCAGCGGATGACGATTACGTCGAGCCGGATATCGACATCGACCCGGCCTCCTATAGCTATCTGGATGAACTGGCCCACGAGAGCGTCGTCGAGCTTGAAGCGGTCGAGCCCGAGCCCGCTCCGGCCGCCAAACCAGCCACCGGCCTTGCTGCCGACTGGCTGGAGGTATTCCCCAAACTGCCGATCTCCGGCATGACCGGCAGCATTGCGGCCAACTGCACCTTGATGGCGGTCGATGGCGATAACTGGCTGCTGCACCTGGACCCGGCGCACAGTGCCCTGTTCAACTCGACCCAGCAGCGCCGCCTGAACGATGCGTTGAACCAGTACCATGGGCGCACGATCAATCTGAGTATCGAGCTGATCAAACCCGAGCAGGAAACCCCTGCCCAGGCTGCTTCGCGACTGCGTGCCGAGCGTCAGCGTCAGGCCGAAGCCTCGATCCAGGCCGACCCGTATATCCAGCAGATGCTGCAGCAGTTTGGCGCTGTTATCCGGGAGGATACGATCCAGCCTGTGGACGCGCCTGCGGTGCAGACTCAATAACTGAAGACAGGGCGCCATTGGCGCCGCGTAAACGAACCATCCATTTTCGAGGAGATATCCCATGATGAAAGGTGGCATGGCTGGCCTGATGAAGCAGGCGCAGCAAATGCAGGAAAAAATGGCCAAGATGCAGGAAGAACTGGCCAACGCGGAAGTCACCGGTCAATCGGGCGCAGGCCTGGTGAGCGTTGTGATGACCGGTCGTCACGACGTCAAGCGCATCAATCTGGATGACAGCCTGATGCAGGAAGACAAGGAAGTGCTGGAAGACCTGATTGCCGCCGCCGTCAACGACGCTGTGCGCAAGATCGAGCAAGCCAGCCAGGACAAGACCGCTTCCATGACCGCAGGCATGCAATTGCCACCGGGCATGAAACTGCCGTTCTGACGGTCACCTGGGTCACGATCAATGCCAGGCCATGTGCCTGGCATTTTTCTGTCTGCTGTCTGGCCGCGCGCCGCCGTTGGGCTTCAGTACAACCATCAGTATTTGGCCTGACCGACTGAATTGAGCGACAATCGTCACCCGCCTCTGGAGTGCCCCATGTCTGAGCCCATTGAAAACCTCACCGTTGACGCCGTGCTGGACGCTGTCGGGCTGTTCTGCCCGGAACCGGTGATGATGCTGCATCAAAAGGTGCGTGACTTGCCTGCGGGTGGCCTGCTCAAGGTGATCGCGACCGATCCTTCCACGCGCCGTGATATTCCGAAATTCTGTGTTTTTCTTGGGCATGAGCTGGTTGCGGAGCAGGCCGAAGAGGGCACGTTCCTGTACTGGATACGCAAAAAGCCCGATTGATTGTTACATCGCTGCAACCCGCGCCGGTTCACGACGCACCTGTTCCCGCTGGGGACCGGTCCCTGTTCGCCAGACCCAGAGAGTCTTCCATGCGCATTGTTGCTGACGAAAATATTCCCCTGCTCGACGCTTTTTTCGCCCATTTCGGTGAGATTCATCGCTTGCCGGGGCGCGCCATAGATCGTGCTGCGGTGGTGAACGCCGACATCCTGCTGGTGCGCTCCGTGACCCCCGTGACCCGTGAGCTGCTCAAAGGCAGCTCGGTGCGGTTTGTCGGCACCTGTACCATTGGCACCGATCATCTGGATCTGGACGGGTTTCAGCAAGCCGGTATCCAGTGGGCCAGCGCACCGGGCTGCAATGCGCGCGGCGTGGTGGATTACGTGCTCGGCAGCCTGCTGACCCTGGCTGAAATCGAAGGCGTCGACCTCGCGCAACGTACTTACGGTGTGGTCGGTGCAGGGCAGGTGGGAGGGCGTCTGGTCGATGTCTTGAAGGCGCTTGGCTGGAACGTACTGGTCTGCGATCCGCCACGCGAATCTGCCGAAGGCGGTGACTTCGTCAGCCTTGACGAGATATTGCAGCGCTGTGACGTCATCAGCCTGCACACGCCGTTGAGCAAGACCGGGGCGTCAGCAACCTGGCACCTGCTCGACGAAACCCGTTTGCGCCAACTCAGGCAGGGCGCCTGGCTGATCAATGCCAGCCGTGGTGCCGTGGTGGACAACACTTCGCTGCACGACGTGCTGCTTGAGCGCGAAGACCTGCAAGCCGTGCTGGATGTGTGGGAAGGTGAGCCGCAGGTCAACGTGGCGCTGGCCGACCTGTGCGTTCTGGGTACGCCGCACATCGCCGGTTACAGCCTTGATGGCAGGCAGCGGGGCACTGCGCAGATCTATCAGGCGCTGTGTGCCTTTCTGGGTCAGCCTGCGGTGATAAAACTGCACGATCTGCTGCCCAAACCCTGGCTCGCGCAGGTCAGCCTCGATGCTGACAGCGATCCGGTCTGGGCACTTAACATGCTGTGCCGTGGCGTGTACGACCCGCGGCGTGATGATGCAGATTTTCGTCGCAGCCTGACCGGTGACACTGCCAGCCAGCGCCTGGCCTTCGATGCGTTGCGCAAGCATTACCCGCCACGTCGGGAAATCGAAGGTCTGAAGGTCCGCGTGGAAGGTGAGTCCGGGGAGCTGACGCAACTCGTGCGGGCGCTGGGGGCCGTACTGGTCTGATCGTCCGGTAAACGCGGGGCATAAAAAACCCGACTCAGGGTCGGGTTTCAAGGCATTTGGCACGGTTCGGTTTTATTTTTCCGGGGTTACCCAGTTCTTGTCGCATTCCTGGCAGGCAGCCTGAACCATTGCTTCAGTGATCAGGACTTCTTGCCCGTGCTCGTCGAGAATTGCACCGCCAACCGGCAGATTGGGCGTGGCTCGAACGACTGGAACTTCGTTGCTGCGCTCTTGCAGGCTCATGGTGTTTCTCCTTTCATCAGGTAACGGCGTTAAATTAACCGCGCTTGATGACCGGTCCGTGACAGGTGCTGTCAGCCGCTCAAACGCGTTCTCAGTGCAACAGAAATGATGCAAATCTGCCAGCAGGCGTTTAGATCGATGTCTTATAGCGGCCTCTGTAAAGCAGTTATAACCTGACCTTTGAAGCCGGGCGCAAGTTCATTCGAAATGATGCACAGCGAGCCGTGCATGACAGGTGTAGGCTTCGCCATTCAGAAAGATCGGGCAAACAGGCAGGCTTCATGATTTCACTGATCACGCGACGTCACCGCCAGGCCCTTCGCCTGGCTGCGAGCTTCATTGCGCCGTATCGCTGGCAAGCGTTCGGAGCATTGTTGGCACTGGTCATTACCGCGGGCATCACGTTGTCGATCGGCCAGGGCATCAAGCTGATGGTCGATCAGGGCTTCATGACCCGCTCGCCGCAGTTGCTCGAGCGCTCTATCGGCTTTTTCATGCTGCTGACGGTCGGCCTGGCCATCGGAACGTTCGCCCGCTTTTATCTGGTGTCATGGATCGGCGAGCGCGTGGTCGCCGACCTGCGCAAGAAAGTATTCGATCACCTGATAGAGCTGCATCCGGGCTTTTACGAGAACAATCGCAGTTCGGAAATCCAGTCGCGGCTGACCGCTGATACCACGTTGTTGCAGTCGGTGATCGGCTCGTCACTGTCGATGTTCCTGCGCAACGCACTGATGGTCATTGGCGGCATCGTGCTGTTGTTCATCACCAACCCCAAGCTCACCAGCATCGTGGTGGTGGCGTTGCCGCTGATCATCGCGCCCATCCTCATGTTCGGACGGCGGGTGCGAAACCTGTCGCGCGAGAGCCAGGACCGGGTCGCCAATGTGGGCAGCTACGTGGCCGAGGCGTTGGGGCAGATCAAGACGGTGCAGGCCTACAACCATCAGCAACAGGACAAGCAGCGTTTTTCGCATACGGTGGAGCAGGCGTTCGAGACCGCTCGCAAACGGATTTTGCAGCGCTCCTGGCTGATCACGCTGGTGATCGTTCTGGTGCTGGGTGCGGTGGCGGTGATGCTGTGGGTCGGCGGTATGGACGTGATCAGCGGCCGCATATCAAGCGGTGAGCTGGCAGCGTTCGTGTTCTACGCACTGATGGTCGGTATGGCGTTCGGCACGTTGAGCGAGGTGATTGGCGATTTGCAGCGCGCCGCCGGTGCCGCAGAGAGGATCGGCGAGCTGCTTCAGGCACGTAGCGAGATTAGCGTGCCTATCACTGACCTGCAGAGCCTGCCGCACCGCATCAGCGGGCGTCTGGCGCTGGAAAACGTCACTTTCGCCTACCCCTCGCGTCCCGAGCGCAATGCGCTGGATAACCTGACCCTGAACATCGAACCCGGTGAGACCCTGGCGCTGGTCGGGCCCTCCGGAGCAGGCAAGTCGACCATCCTCGACCTGCTGCTGCGTTTCTACGACCCGATTCAGGGGCGCATCCTGATCGAGGGCGTGCCGATCGCACAGCTCGATCCGCACGATCTGCGCCGCTGCTTCGCGCTGGTTTCACAATCACCCGCGCTGTTTTTCGGCAGTGTCGAGGACAACATTCGTTACGGTAACGCCACTGCGAGCCTTGAGCAGGTACAGGCGGCGGCGCGCATTGCCCATGCGCACGAGTTCATTCTCGACATGGCCGACGGCTATGGTACGCACCTGGGTGAGGGCGGAGTGGGATTGTCCGGCGGACAGCGGCAGCGTCTGGCGATTGCCCGCGCGTTACTGGTCGATGCGCCGATCCTGTTACTGGACGAGGCGACCAGTGCGCTGGATGCGCAAAGTGAGCACTTGATTCAGCAAGCCTTACCAAGCCTGATGCATGGCCGTACTACGCTGGTCATCGCTCATCGACTGGCCACTGTACAGAATGCCGACCGGATTGCCGTGATGGATCAGGGCCGGCTTGTGGCGGTCGGTACCCATCAGCAACTGATCGCCGGCAACCCGCTCTACGCACGTCTGGCGGCGTTGCAGTTCAATGCTGGCGTCGAATAGAACGGGGCGGGGTGGCAGGTGTGCGGGCAATGTGGGAGGTCAGGCCCCCCACGTGTTCAGTCTCAGCGGTATTCGCACAGGTAAGCGGTATCAACGCTGACCTTGAGCTGGAACTTGCTGTTGGCCGGGACATTGAACTGGCTGCCGGTGGAGAAAGTTTCCCAGTCGGTGCTGTCCGGGAGCTTCACGTTCAACTCACCGGAGATCACGTGCATGATTTCCCGTTGCGCTGTACCGAACTCATATTCGCCCGCCGCCATGACACCGATGGTTGCCTGACCGTCGACCTGGCTGAAGGCGATGGATTTGACGGTGCCGTCGAAGTACTCGTTGACCTTGAACATGGGCGATTCCTTTTGAAAGGGCTGGAAATGGCTCGCCAGTATGCCCAACACGGTAAAACTCGTCACGCCCCTTGCTAGTCGACGCTGAACAAACGACGACTCGCAGTAGCGTTTAGTTAGGCAGTATCAGCGGCAAAAGCCGGGCGGTATTGCGTGCATCAACCAGTGCGCGGTGTTGCTGACCTGTGAATTGCATGCCTGCCAGTTGCAGGGCGCTGTTCAACCCCATCGGCTTTTGCAACTGACGGGCCTGGGCGAATCGCTGTTTGAGATTGACGTGCGGCATGCTCGACAATGCGCTGTCGAGGCGGTGGTAGCGCCATTCCTCTTCCAGTTGCTGGCGGTCGTAATCCCCCCAACTGGCCCAACCCAGCACGCGGGCACGGTGATGGCTCAACCAGCGCTCGAACTGAGGCCACACGGCCGTCAGGGGCGCAGCACTGTCGATACTGCTTTGATTGATGTGGGTGAGCTCTCGGCAAAAATGAGTCAGCACGGGCCTGCGTGCGGGGCGTACGAACCGCTCGAAATGGTCCAGCTCGCGCCCGTCCTGATTGACCAGCGTCGCGCCTATTTCAATGACTTCCATTTCTGCGACCGGCCAGCCACCTTCTTCGGTGGTAGCCTCCAGATCAATCACCAGCCAATGCGGCATCATCAAGCTCCCTTACGATAGTCAATGGCTTCAGCGTAGCCAGATTAGCCTGTTGCGCCCACGCCTGAGGCTGCGCCGACAATATCGTTTTTATAACTGCCCTTACAGTGACCACTGCTAATTGCATTGGTGCCTCACGCGAGTTCATCGCAGCGGTGCACAATAGTAACCACAGTGAGCGACGCTGACGCCGTTGATTTGACAGTTGTTTAAATCATGGAAACCGCATAGCGTGGAGGGCTTTGATTGATGTCGTGTTTTATGAAAATATTTGCAGTATTAATTGATGGCGTCGCGCGGACGTTCGCCACAGGCCTTCTGTTCTTTGTGCCGTTCATGGCAACGTCCCACGTCTTTGCCGCGCAGGTGGTGCGCGTGGCCGCCGTGCATTTTCCTCCGTATATGGTGCGCCCTGAAAAGGGCCAAGACGCCGGTCTATTGCCCAAGCTGATCGATGCTCTGAATGCCGAGCAGGACGATTACGAGTTTGTGATGATTCCCACCTCCGTGCCCCGGCGTTTTCGAGACTTCACGGAAGGGCGTTTCGATGTTGCGATCTTCGAGAACCCTGACTGGGGCTGGAAAGATATTGCGCACGAAACCGTCGACCTGGGCCTTGAAGATGCCGAGGTTTATGTAGCACGGCGGGTCGAAGGGCGTGAGCAGAATTACTTCGATAGCCTGTCTGACAAACGTCTGGCGCTGTTCAGTGGTTACCATTACGGATTTGCCAACTTCAATACCGATCAGAAGTACCTGAGTGAACACTTCAATGTGACGTCCACCTATTCTCACGACAGTAATCTATTGATGGTGGTGCGCGACCGAGCGGATATCGCGCCTGTTACCCGTTCCTATCTGATTGATTTCATGGCGCATAACAAAGATGAAGCGGCGCAGTTAATGGTCTCCGAACGTGTTGATCAGATCTACCGTCAATACGCGTTGTTGCGTCCGAATGGCAACATCGATGTGCCACACTTCAAAGCGCTGTTGGAGAAGTTACGCTCGGACGGGGAGTTGGCGACGATCTTTCAGCCGCTTCACATCAAGGTGCTTCCGGTCAGCGCAGAGATCGGGAAATAGGCCGGGGCAGGTTTTCAGCCTGCCACCCGGACATATTTAACGGTCCTTGGCTTCCTTGGCGTCCATTTCTGCATTGCGCTCATGGACACGCTTGAGCTGTTCTTCGGTGAGGGGCAGTTTCTTGGCTGTATCGCGCAGCATCATCAGACCGCCGACGATCGAGCCGATGGCTACGAGCAGAATTAACCAGGCATACCAGGGCATAGTGCTCTCCTTGTTGTGATACCGGTTTGAGCAGCGAGGCTGCTCAATGGTTCAAGTGTATGCGCCTTGACAGGGTTGCGTGCAAAACGCTTTGCACGCAACCCCGGAAAGTCTCTGGGTTACTGCCCGGTCAGCATCGCGTCGGTCGGTGCATCGGCGCGCGATTTGGCAGTCAGGCTGAAGTAGATAAAACCGATGGCCATCAGCCCGAGGAAAATCAGGCCGATCAGCATGTTGAACCAGGCCATTGCCACCAGGCACACGACTGCCAGAGCCAGCGCAATACCGGGCACCACCGGGTAGCCTGGCGCGCGGAAGCTGCGCTCAAGGTCAGGCTCGGTCTTGCGCAGCTTGAACAGGCTGAGCATGCTCATGATGTACATGACGATAGCGCCGAATACAGCCATGGTGATCATTGCGGCGGTGAGTGTCATGCCGCTCAGGTTGATCAGGCCATCGCTGTAGATGGCCGCGATACCGATCAGGCCACCTGCGATGATCGCCCGGTGCGGTGTCTGAAAGCGTGACAGCCTGGCCAGCGAGGCAGGCAGGTAACCGGCACGGGCCAGGGCGAAGAACTGGCGCGAGTAACCCATGATGATGCCGTGGAAGCTGGCGACCAGACCGAACAGGCCGATCCAGACCAGCATGTGTAGCCAGCCGGAGCTGTTACCGACCACGGCTTTCATGGCTTGTGGCAGTGGGTCGTTGATGTTGGCCAGAGTGCGCCAGTCACCCACGCCACCGGCAAACAGCATGACGCCGATAGCGAGGAATACCAGGGTCAGAATGCCGCTGATGTAAGCCTTCGGAATGGTGCGTTTCGGGTCCTTGGCTTCTTCGGCGGCCATTGCAGCGCCTTCAATGGCCAGGAAGAACCAGATCGCAAAGGGGATGGCGGCGAACATGCCGGCAATCGCTTCCGGCCCGAAGGTCTGGGAACCGGCCCAGCCGTTGAGGGCGAAGTTGCTGAAGCTGAATGCAGGCGCGACCACCCCCATGAACACCAGCAGCTCGGCCACGGCGAGAATGCACACGACCAGCTCAAAGGTTGCTGCCAGCTTTACGCCGACGATGTTGAGCGCCATGAACACGATGTAAGCGCCGACCGCCGCATGTTTGGGGTCCAGCCCCGGGTATTGCACGTTAAGGTACGCACCGATTGCCATGGCAATGGCCGGTGGCGCGAATACGAATTCGATCAGGGTGGCCATACCGGCGATCAGTCCGCCTTTTTCGCCAAAGGCGCGGCGGCTATAGGCAAACGGGCCGCCCGCGTGCGGGATGGCCGTAGTGAGCTCGGTAAAGCTGAAGATGAAGCAGGTGTACATGGTCGCAACCATCAAGGCTGTTACCAAAAAGCCCAGTGTACCCGCCACGCCCCAGCCGTAGCTCCAGCCGAAGTATTCGCCGGAAATCACCAGCCCGACAGCGATCCCCCATAAATGAATCGTGCCCAGCGTTGGCTTGAGTTGCGTGCTCATGGTCATCTCCCTGAGATTCGGTAATCGTTGAAACATCCTGTTGCAGAGGCCGTGCCAGTGCACTGATCATTGTCGTGTTGCTTCAAAACGGGTCGTTTACAGAACGCTGCAGTGAACCGATTCATCGGGTTGTGCAGGTTTGGTGCAGGCCGCCGAAGCAATGGTCGCTGCGAGTGCAGGGGATCATGAGTTTTTACGACGGCGGCTGGCTAAATGCCGATCTACGGGTCCCGTCTGCTCGCCGGTTCGGCTACAATGCGCGCCGATTTCGACTTACCTGAGACCACGCTCATGTCCGCCTGCCAGACTCCTGTCATCGTCGCCCTGGATTTTCCGACCCGTGAAGCCGCCTTGCGGTTGGCTGATCAGCTCGATCCCAAGCTGTGCAGGGTCAAGGTCGGCAAGGAGCTGTTCACCAGTTGCGCGGCCGATATCGTCGAGACCCTGCGCAACAAGGGCTTCGAGGTGTTTCTTGATCTCAAATTCCACGATATCCCCAATACCACGGCGATGGCGGTCAAGGCCGCTGCCGAGATGGGCGTGTGGATGGTCAACGTGCACTGCTCAGGCGGACTGCGCATGATGACGGCGTGCCGCGAAGTGCTGGAGCGGCGCAGCGGTCCTCAGCCACTGCTGATTGGCGTGACCGTTCTGACCAGCATGGAGCGGGAAGACCTTGCCGGTATCGGCCTGGACATTGATCCGCAGGTGCAAGTGCTGCGCCTTGCAGCGCTGGCCGAGAAGGCCGGTATGGACGGTCTGGTCTGTTCGGCGCTGGAAGCGCAGGCCCTGAAAGCGGCTCACCCGTCGTTGCAATTGGTGACGCCCGGCATTCGTCCTGCGGGCAGTGCACAGGACGATCAGCGCCGCATCCTGACCCCACGCCAGGCCTTGGACGCCGGATCCGATTATCTCGTCATCGGCCGCCCGATCAGCCAGGCAGCTGACCCGGCAAAGGCCCTGGCTGCAGTGGTTGCCGAGCTGGCTTGAGTGGACGGACGCACAGCGTCACGCAAGGCACCCCACGCCGAAGCGTGAGGTGTCCGGCCCGCGGGCCTTACTCCACTTTCAAGATCAGCTTGCCCTGGTTCTCACCACTGAACAGCATCTGGAAGGTTTCCGGGAAAGTCTCGAGACCGTCGACGATATGCTCTTTGCTCTTGAGCTTGCCTTCCTTGATCCAGCCCGCCATAACCTGACCGGCTTCAGCGAAGCGCTCGGGGTGGTCGAGTACGATGAAGCCTTCCATGCGTGCACGGTTGACCAGTAGTGACATGTAGTTGGCCGGGCCTTTGATCGCCGTGGTGTTGTTGTACTGACTGATGGCACCGCAGATCACTACACGCGCGCCGACCGCCAACTGGCTGAGCGCCGCGTCCAGAATGTCGCCGCCAACGTTGTCGAAGTACACGTTCACGCCATCCGGACAATGGCGCTTCAAGCCATCCATAACGTCTTCAGACTTATAGTCGATGGCTGCATCGAAGCCCAGCTCCTCGGTCAGCAGACGACATTTTTCCGCGCCTCCTGCGATGCCGACAACCCGGCAGCCCTTGAGCTTGGCGATTTGCCCGGCTACGCTACCGACAGCACCCGCTGCACCGGAAATCACTACGGTGTCACCGCTTTTTGGCTGGCCGACATCCAGCAGCGCCAGGTAGGCAGTCATGCCGGTCATGCCCAGAGCAGACAGATAAAGCGGTAGCGGGGCAAGGCTGGTATCGACCTTGTAAAAACCTTTTGGCTCGCCCACAAAGTAATCCTGAACGCCAAGTGCGCCTTGCAGATGGTCGCCTACGGCAAATTTCGGGTTTTTCGATTCAAGCACTTCGCCCACGCCCAGGGCGCGCATCACTTCGCCCAGCTTTACGGCTGGAATATAGGATTTGCCCTCATTCATCCAGCCACGCATTGCCGGGTCCAGTGACAGGTATTTGTTCCTGACCAGTATCTGGCCTTCGGCAAGTGCGGTGACCGGAGCCTCCTGATAGGTGAAGTCTTCACGGCGCACATCGCCCGACGGACGTTTGGCGAGCAGGAACTGGCGGTTGGAAAGATCAGTCATGGCAGGGGCTCCAGAAAATGGCTCAAAGATGGATTCAAACGCTCGCCGCGTTGCTCAGGCAAGAAGCGATCATCAAGCGAATGCCGTTTGATCCATGTGATTGATAGGAGTCCTTTGCGGCTTTGGCGTTCAGACTGATCTGCGGATGACGCATGCTGACTGCCGATAGGGCTTGAGTCACTTACAGCAGTGCTCTAGATTCATCGCTCTATAAACGCATGGATGACCGTAATGCCAGCTACTTCTACACCGACGCTTCACCCTCAGGTTCTGCGTGCTGGCGACGCCGTGGCGTTGGTGTCGCCTGCCGGGCCGGTTGACTCTGGCAAAATCGACGCTGCGGTCGAAGTACTCAAGGGGTGGGGGCTGCGGCCGCGCGTCTATCCGCATGCACTGGGCAAATACTCATTCTATTCTGGGACCGACGAGGAGCGGCTTGCTGACCTCAACGCCGCGCTGGCTGATCCGGAGATCCGTGCGGTCATCTGCAACCGCGGCGGCTATGGCGTGCAGCGAATTGTCCAGCAGGTGGATATGGACGCTGTGCGTCGTGACCCCAAACTGGTGACCGGCTTTTCCGATATCACCGCGCTGCACGGGGCGCTGTGGAACCATGCGCGTCTAGCTACTGTTCATGGGCCGGTCGCCTCGCAACTGGAACGCGGTGGCCTGTTCGTCAGCGGCATGCACCATGTGCTGATGAGTACCGAGCCGGTATTGCTCAAGGCCGATCCTGGCTCGCCAACGGCGAAGGTCAGAACCGGCGGCATCGCACAGGGCCTGTTGCTGGGCGGCAATCTGTGCATCCTCGATACCTCGGTGGGGACGCCGTTCATGCCCGACATGACCGGTGCGATTTTGCTCATCGAAGAGGTCAACGAACCGGCCTATCGGGTTGACCGCATGCTGACCCATCTGGGTAACTGCGGCATCCTTGCGCGTCTGACGGGTGTCGCGGTGGGCGAGTTCACCCCGGCCGCGAACACCGGCGGCACCATCAGCCCTGCCGATGTGCTGCTGGAACGGCTGGGCAGTCTGGGCATTCCGGTGCTCGGCGGCTTGCCGGTAGGGCATGGAGATCTCAATCAGGCCGTGCCACTGGGAACGCAGGCAATACTTGATGCAGATGCCGGAACCCTGTTGGTATCGGCCACTGCCCGTAGTTGATCGCTCTTTTGCTGTGGGCTTGAGGCAGGCTTATCCAGGCTTGCGTGCATTGAGAATCAGCATGGTCAGCAGGCCCGCAACAATGCCCCAGAATGCCGAACCTATGGAAAACAGCGTCAGCCCCGAGGCCGTCACCATGAAGGTGATCAGGGCAGGTTCGCGTTCCCGGGGCTCGGCCATGGCCACGGTCAGGCCATTGGTGATCGAGCCGAGCAGCGCCAGTGCGGCAATCGAGAGCATCAGTTCCTTGGGGAACGCACTGAACAGACCTGCCAGCGTGGCGTCGAAAATCCCGGCGATTGCGTAGAAAATCCCGGCCCAGATCGCCGCTGTGTAGCGTTTGGACTTGTCTTCGTGGGCATGAGGGCTGGTACAGATAGCGGCGCTGATGGCGGCCAGGTTAATACCGTGGCAGCCGAACGGTGCGGTAAGCAAAGAGGCAAAGCCTGTTACCGATATCAGCGGTGAGGTAGGCGGGTAGTAACCGTCGGCTCGCAACACCGCCACACCGGGCATGTTCTGCGAGGTCATAGCCACCACAAAGAGCGGAATGGCGATGCTGACCGTCGCGGCCCAGGAAAACTCGGGAGTGGTCCAGACCGGCATGGCGACTTGCAGCGCCAGGTCGCTGAAGTTCATTAAGCCCAGCGCACCCGATATCCCGATGCCGACCAGCAGTGCGAGCAGCACCGAATAGCGTGGCGAAAGACGCTTCACCATCAGATACGTAAAAAACATACCCAATACCAGGCTGGTGCGGTGCTGGACGGCGATGAAGATTTCACTGCCGATTCTGAACAGGATTCCCGCCAGCAAGGCCGCAGCCAGCGAGGCTGGCAAACGCCGCACGATACGTTCGAAGCTGCCCGTCACGCCGCACAGAATAACCAGCAGCGCGCTGGTCATGAACGCGCCAATCGCCTGCGGGTATGCCACACCACCCAGACTGATGATCAGCAGTGCGGCACCGGGTGTGGACCACGCGACAGTAATCGGCATGCGGTAGCGCAACGAAAGGCCGATGCTGCACACCGCCATGCCCATGAACAAGGCCCACAGCCAGGAAGAAATCTGCAAGCTGCTCAGACCGGCCGCCTGTCCGGCCTGAAACATCAGCACCAGTGAGCTGGTGCAGCCAGTCATCATGGCAATGAAGCCGGCAACCACCGCAGACGGCGATGAGTCGGTCAGCGGGCGCAATGGTGCCTTGAGGGTTTCGTTCATGCAGGGCGTTCCTTGAAGCGGGCAGGTAGCAAAGGACGCCAAGCCTAAACGCATGACCGCTCGGCTTTACGATACAGCGATATGAGTAAATGCCAGCACAGTTGCGACAGTGGTGTTTATTCGACGTCAGTCCCGATTGGACACGCACCGGATTGCAGTGTCCGGCCCAGCGCCAGGTTGACTGTCATCCAGCCATCCACCGCTTCCTGACCCGCTTCGGCGAACACGCGTTGCAACAGCTTTACCTGTTCACGCCGCAACGCCTGCTCGAAACGTGCACCTTCATCGGTGAGCCCGAGCAGTCGCTTGCGTTTGTCGGTTTCCGGGGCGGTGCTGTGCACCAGGTCCATGCCGATCAGTTGGCGTAACGGGGCATTGAGCGCCTGCTTGCTCACGCCCAATACCGTGAGCAGTTCCTTGACGCTCAGTTCGGGATAGCGAGCGATGAAAAATACAATGCGCTGATGCACGCGACTGAAGCCGCGCTTGGCCAGCATTTCATCAGCCTTGGCAGTGAACGCCTGATAGCCGAAGAAGAAGGCTTCCATGGCCATTTGTTGATTGGCAGGTTTTTTTAAGTCAAGCATGTTGACGTATCCGGGCTGGGCGTCGTAATTTGAGTCAACAAGTTTGACTTATTTTTCTTCGTCTCGGCTACAGGTAAGTGCCATGGCTTTTTCCGAACGCGTTTCCCGTCTGAAAAGTTCTCTGATTCGCGAGATCCTCGCCGCCGCTCAGCGTCCGCAAGTGATGTCATTCGCCGGTGGTCTGCCTGCCGAGTCGATGCTGCCCAAAGTCGAGTGGGCTGACATGCCTGTTTCTCTGGGCCAGTACGGCATGAGCGAGGGCGAACCTGCGCTGCGCGAAGCGTTGGCTGCCGATGCTCGCGCCCTGGGTATTGCTTGCGATGCCAGTCAGGTCATGGTGGTCAGTGGTTCTCAACAGACGCTGGACCTGGCGGCCAAGCTCTACATCGACAAAGGCACCGAGATTCTGCTTGAAGCACCCACTTACCTGGCGGCGCTGCAGATATTTCAGCTATTTGGTGCCGACTGCATCACCGTGCCTCTGCAGGCCGAAGGCCCGGACCTGGTCGCCATGCGTCAGCGCCTGGAGCAGCGCAGGCCCGCTTTCGCCTACCTGATCCCGACCTTTCAGAACCCCTCGGCAGTGCGCTACAGCCAGGCCAGCCGCGATGCGGTTGCGGCGTTGCTTGACGAGTTCGGCGTCACGTTGATCGAGGATGAGCCGTACCGCGAGTTGAGTTTTGACGGTGGCAGTGCAAGGCCGATTGTCAGCGGCCTGAAGAAAGCCAGCTGGATCTATACCGGCACGGTCTCCAAAACGCTGTTGCCCGGCCTGCGTGTGGGTTATCTGATCGCCAGTCCCGATCTGTTTCCGCACTTGTTGCGCCTGAAGCAGTCCGCCGATCTGCATACCAATCGCCTCGGCCAATGGCAGGCCTTGCAGTGGATTGGCACTGAGCACTATCGTGAACATCTGCTGACGCTGTGCGAGTTCTACCGCAGTCGTCGGGATGCATTTGAGGATGCCTTGCAGACGCATTTTTCAGACCTGGCCGATTGGAACAGCCCGCAAGGTGGATTGTTCTTCTGGTTGACTCTGAAACAGCCGCTGGACACCCGTACCTTGCTGGATGCCGCGTTGGCGCAGGACGTCGCGTTCATGCCGGGCGAACCTTTTTTTGCTGACCCGGACGCCAATCACGGCCATCTGCGCCTCAATTTCAGTCATATCGACCCGGCGCGTCTGAATGAAGGCATAAAACGACTGGCGTCCGTGGTCCGTGCGGCACAGAATCTGAAAGCCGCCTGATTCGGTCCGGCAATGCAGGCACATCAAGGGAGCAGGGCGATGTACAAGGTTTATGGCGATTACAACTCGGGCAACTGCTACAAGGTCAAGCTGATGCTTAACCTGCTGGGCAGCGAGTACGAGTGGGTGCCGGTCGATATTCTCAATGGCGAAACCCAGACCCCGGCTTTTCTGGAAAAGAACCCAAACGGCAAGATCCCGGTACTGGAACTGGAAGACGGCACTTGTCTATGGGAGTCCAATGCGATTCTCAATTTTCTGGCTGATGGTTCCAGGTATCTTCCGAGCGAACCGCGCCTGCGCACCCAAGTACTTCAATGGCAGTTTTTCGAGCAGTACAGCCATGAGCCGTCGGTGGCGGTTGCCCGTTTCATCCAGTTCTATCTGGGCTTGCCGGCTGAACGCATGACCGAGTATCGCGCCATGCAGAAGTCCGGTTATCGAGCGCTGGCGGTCATGGAGCAGCAGCTTGATCGCACACCGTTTCTGGTCGGTGAGAATTTCTCCATCGCCGATATCGCCTTGTACGCCTACACCCACGTCGCTCATCAGGGCGGTTTCGATCTGGCACCTTACACCGGAATTCGGCGCTGGCTGGATCGGGTCAAGGCGCAACCGGGTTATGTCGGTATGCTGGATTGATGCACCCATTGGCTGAATAAAAGGAAATTTATGCGCGTTTCAATGGTACTTCTGGCCGCTTTCATCGCGCTGGGTATCGGCTGCTCGGCACAGGCTCAGGATTGTGATGCCAATCAGGCCAGTATGAATCAGTGTGCCGCCAATGAGCTGGCGGCGCTCGATGCCGATCTCAACAAGCAGTACAAGGCGCAGATGACGTGGCTGAAGACGCCGGCCAAAAAGCAGGCGTTCAAGGATGCACAACTGAAGTGGATAGTCCTGCGTGACGCCGATTGCCTGTATCAGGCTGGCAAGCCCGAGGATTCAGGCTCCATCTGGCCGTTGCTGCAGTCGCAATGCCTGGCTGACCAGACCCGCGTGCGCCTCAAGCAGTTGCAAGCCTATGTCGCCTGCCGCGAGGAAGGTTGCCCGCGTTGAGGTACGTTGGGCACGTAGTGTTCAGATCGCGCCGAACCGTTGGTTCAGGTAGTCGATAATCACCTTGGATTCGTACATCCACACGGTTTTGTCGCCTTCTTCGATTCGCAGGCAAGGCACTTTGATTTTACCGCCCTCGTTTAGCAGCGTCTGACGGTCAAGCTCGTTGTTCTTCGCATCGCGCAAAGCAACAGGAACATTGAGACGGTGCAGGGTGCGACGGGTTTTCACGCAGAACGGGCAGGCGTGGAACTGGTAAAGCGTCAGGCCTTGAGCCGCCTCAGCGACAGCCGCCTGGGCCTGCGGATCGCGCTTTTTCTTGCTCGGGCGGGTCAGGAAGTCGATACCAATGACGAGCTGGCCAAGGCCAACTCTTAACGCTTTCATGAACACGGTCATACCTCTTGCGAACAGTGGCGGAAATCGGCCGGGCGTTCAGCGTGCGCCAGGGCACGTGAACGCGGGCTGAACGAGTCACTTGATCAGGCTGAGAAACTCACTGCGAGTGGCAGCGTTTTCACGGAATTCGCCGAGCATCACCGAAGTGATCATGGCCGAGTTCTGCTTCTCGACACCGCGCATCATCATGCACATGTGCTTGGCTTCGATAACCACCGCCACACCCAGTGCACCGGTAACCTGCTGGATGGCCTCGGCGATCTGACGGCTGAGGTTTTCCTGGATCTGCAGGCGGCGGGCGTACATATCAACGATCCGCGCCACTTTCGACAGGCCTAGCACCTTGCCATTGGGAATGTAGGCGACATGTGCCTTGCCAATGAACGGCAGCAGATGATGCTCGCACAGCGAGTACAGCTCGATGTCCTTGACCATGACCATTTCACTGGCATCGGAGCTGAACAGCGCGCCGTTGGTGACTTCTTCCAGCGTTTGCGCGTAACCGCGACACAGGTACTGCATGGCCTTGGCGGCGCGCTTGGGGGTGTCCAGCAGACCTTCGCGCGAGACGTCCTCGCCCAATTGCCCGAGTATGGCGGTGTAATTCTGTTCCAGTGTCACAGGAGTGTGTTTCCGTGTGGGTTTCGATGGGTGCGAGGGCAGGCCCGTCGCCGACGGCGCACATAGTAACTTACGCAAGAGTGCGGGTGCACGGCAGCGCTGTAAATCAACCGGGCGTTATGCATTTTGTATCGTAACGCTTACACGTTGGCGACCAGATCGCTACCCACTTCCCCGGTGCGGCGCTGTCTGAATGTGCAGGTTATTAATCAATTGCCTGTCGAGAGAGTGAATCCGGATGTTGAGTCGAGTAGCAAAAATAGCGTTGTTCGCCATCGTACTGTCGTCGGTTTCCGGCTGCTGGCCGTTTTGGCCAGGCCCGGGCGGACATGGCGGCGGCGGTGGGCATCATGAAGGGGGTGGACCTGGTGGACCTGGTCCGCGCTGAGTAACAGCCGGGCAGCAGATCGCTGTCCGGCAAGAGGGGCGCGAGGAGGATTACTCGTCGCGTCCTTCCATCATGGTGCGTCTGAGTATCACGTACACCGCACCCGCACCGCCATGTTTGGCCAGGCATGAGCAAAAGCCCAGTACTTGCGAATGCTGACGCAGCCAGGTGTTGACGTGGCTTTTGATCATGGGGCGCTTGCCGTCCAGGCGTACCGCCTTGCCGTGGGTAACACGCACGCAGCGTATTTCCAGTCGGGTCGCTTCCGCCAGAAACTCCCACAGCGTCTCACGCGCCACTTCGACGCTCATGCCGTGTAAGTCCAGGCTGCCTTCGAAGCTGATCTGCCCGAGTTTGAGCTTGCGCATCTGGCCTTCCTGCACGCCGTCGCGCGACCAGCTCAGGACATCTTCCGGACCGACATCGATTACGAATTGATCCGACAAACCGTCGACGGTCACCGAATCGGTGCGCACGGTCGCCGACTGACGCAGGCGTGCCAGCATTTTTCGATCGGTCTTGGGTTTGCCGACATCGGCGTGTTCATGCTTGAGCGGCTTTACGCCGCGCGTTTCGCTTCTGAACAGGGAAAAATCGTCGTCTTGCATGGGGCCTCCGCGAAGGAAGCCATTCTAACCGTTCATACGCGAGGGTCAGTTGTGTTTTTTCATCAGGTGCGCAGAGATACTCAAGCCGCTGGCACTGCGCTGACGACGGCAGCGGCGCCATAGCCAGACGCCCACGTACAGCACCAGCAACCCGCCGACAGCGACAAATGCGGCGCCTCCCGGGCTGGCATTCAGCTCGCCAAGCATCTGCGGGTGAATGGTCAGGCTGGATACACCGGCAACGGTCAGCAACACGCCTGACGCCACAAGAAGCAGCGCAATCAGCGTGCCGATGCGTTTGCCCCAGTTGCCCTGACCCCTGGGGCGCAGGCGACGTGCATCGAAACCATCTGACGTTTTCATGCCTTTTCCTCAATAGGTATCGGCTCAATGGAGTATCGGCGCTCTGACCCGGAGAAGGAGGGGTGGTTCCCGCCTCCGGGATGATACGGGCCGGCAAGGGATGGGCGGTTATGTGAATACGCCCACACAACCACTCGTTCCGGCGCAGATCAGATCAGGTCTTTGGTCAGTGCCAGTGTGGCGAAGTTGTCGGCCATGATCGCCATCTCGGTTCTGTGCACCACCTGTGCGCTGACGACGCCGTGCGGGCTCGGCAAGTCGCGGGTTGCGCAGGCGTCGTCGACCAGTGTGCAGCGATAACCGTAGTCCTTGGTAGCGCGAACCGTGGTGCTGATGCTCGAGTGGCTCATGAAGCCGCAGACGATCAGGTCCAGATGACCCAGCTTTTGCAGAAGATCATGCAGGCCGGTGCCATTGAAAGCGTTGGGCAGGCGTTTTTCGACCAGATGTTCGTCGTCTTTTGGTAATAGCTCCGGCACCAGTTGACCGCGCTCGCCCTGTGGGTCGAACAGGCCGCCCACAGTGCCCAGATGGCGAATATGAACAATCGGGCACTTTACCGCACGTGCCTTCTCGACCAATTGGCAGATATTGGCCAGGGCTTCGTCGACGCCGGTCAGGGCCAGCGGGCCGCTGAGGTATTCTTTCTGGGCATCGATGATGATCAGCGTCGCATTGCTCAAATTGGCGGGCGCATGCACCCGGCCGCTGAGTTGGAACATGGTCTTTAAATCGGACATTCACGGGCTCCTTGGTGTGGGGCTTTTGTGACATTGTCCTCTGGCTGAGGCGTTCTGGGAATGGCAACCATCGCAGGCCACGGTTTTTATGGCCTGCAGGGCAGTTGGGGGAGGGTGTGGCTGGCGGTTTGCCTTGATGGCAGTACGCGAATCATGGAAACTTCCACGCCTATCGGGTACGAAGAATGTGCATTGTTCGGAACCAGACTTTTCACCGTGGCTCGTCTTACAGCAGCTCGTCGCCTTTTCAAGGAGTTTGTCCATGATCACTTCCCGTTTGCGTACCGTGCGCGACCATATACGGTGGGCCGTCAGCCGCTTTCACGAGGAAGACGTATTTTTCGGTCATGGCACCGACAATGCCTGGGATGAAGCGCGGCAGTTGGTGCTGGGCGCACTGCACCTGCCTTGGGAAATCGCCGACAGCTACCTGGACTGCCGCCTGGAAGTCGACGAAATATCCGAACTGCAACGCCTGATCAAACGCCGAATCGATGACCGTGTGCCGACTCCATATCTGCTGGGCGAAGCCTGGTTCTGTGGCATGTCGTTCATTGTCGATGACCGCGTCCTGATCCCGCGCTCGCCTATCGCCGAGCTGATCGAAGAGCGTTTCGCGCCCTGGCTGGCCAGCGAGCCAGCCCGGATTCTGGACCTTTGCACCGGCTCCGGTTGCATCGGTATCGCCTGTGCCGATGAGTTTCCGCAAGCTGAAGTGGCGCTGGCTGACCTGTCTTATGACGCGCTTGAGGTGGCTAACCAGAACATCGAACGTCATGGCATGGAGGACCGCGTCTATACCGTGCAGGGCGACGGGTTCGACGGTTTGCCGGGGCAGCGTTTCGACCTGATCGTGTCCAACCCGCCTTACGTGGATGCCGAAGACTTTGCCGACATGCCCGACGAGTATCAGCACGAGCCTGAGCTGGCGCTGGCCTGTGGCAGCGATGGTCTGAACCTGGTACGCCGTATGCTTGCCCAGGCAGCCGATCACCTGAACGAGAAAGGATTGCTGATCGTCGAAGTAGGCAACAGCCAGGTGCACGTGCAGGCGCTGTACCCGGAAGTCGATTTTGCCTGGCTGGACTTCCAGCGGGGTGGTCACGGTGTGTTCATGCTGACTGCAGAACAGTGCCGCAACCATCAGGCGTTGTTCCAGTCGAAGGTTTGATCCAGTCGAAGGTTTGATAGGGAAGACTGAGAGAAGGGGGAGCTGAGATCAGCCCCTTTTTTCATCGGTGGGTCGCGATCCAGATCAACAGTCCCGCCTGAAACACCGCGAAGGTCACCAGGCAGGCAATCGTGAAGCGCAGACCGGCGTCCTCGCGCTTGTACTTGCCGACCCGGTCTTCGTGCTGGCGAATGGTCACTTCCTGTTCGATCAGGTTCTTCTCGGCCTTCTCCAGCATTTGCGAAGCTTCAAGAATTTCGATGATCTGCACCTTGTCGTTGTTCCAGGTGCTGTGCAGGTTGCCGACGTGTACGTCCTTGATGGTGCCTTTCATGTGCTGGGCATCGGCGTACGCCACTTCAAAACCCAGGGTGCGCAGAAAGTGGTCACGGCGCAGGCGTGTGTCTTCGTTCAGGCCGTCCTTGCTCGCCAGCGCTACGCCTTCAATCTTGTAGGATGACCATCTTTTCTGCGCCCAATGCACGGCATGGGCAATCATGAAGCGACCGATGCCACGGTTCCACGGCTCGATCTGCAAGCCTGATTCGGGACCGAAGCGCACAGTACGCTTTTCGTGGTCGGCCCAGACATCCAGATTGTTCTGTTCCTTGCGAACCCGTTGGCCTGGCAGCTGCACATTGATGCGCAACAGGCTCAATTCCTTGCTGTGCCGCTCGGCACGGCCAAACTGCACAAAACGCAAGGGTCGCCCACCCGTGGCGCGGTCGGTGGGCTGTGGTGCCAGACGCAACATCTGAAAGTTCTCGGGCAGAACGTCTTCCCACGGCTGCGGCGGTGCCTGAACCTCGGCTTCTGCGCTTTCGGGTGCTGCAGTGGTTTCAGTCATGATATTCGCGTCAGTCATAATGGTGTCCTTTCCTGGGCCTTGCACCGGGATACTTGCAACGGAACAAAAAGCCAGCAAACTGCTATCGGCCAGATATCCCAAGACTGAAGGGCCTGCAATTATCTGGCGTCAGATTCTTTTTCCGGGTGGTGCAGGGCCTTGATGAAGGCCAGGATCCGCTTGGTCACTTCACTGGCCAGCGGCTGGGTCGGGTTGCGGTAGGACAATAACTGCTGCTGCAGATCGTCGGGCACGATACGCAGCACATGATTCATCCCGTCGATCAGGGCCAGTTCGGCATCCGGTCTGGCTTTTTGCAGCAGCAGGGCATCGCCCACGCCCACCTGAATGTCGTTGCGCCCTTGAACGATCAGCGCCGGAATGTGCACTGCGCCGAAGGCTGCGGCGGGGTCCTGGCGAAACAGCGAGATCAGATACGGCTGGACGCTGGGGCGAAATACCACTTCCAGCTCGGCGGGCACGTTGTCATCGGTCTTGCCTGCCTTGAGTTCATCGAGCAACTGATTGCTTCGTTGCAGCAGGTCCGGTGGCAAGCGCTCCTGAAACTGTTCGCGCAGCACCTGATCGACAGGCCGTCCGGTGCCCGCCACTGAAATCAGCGCCGCTGCACCCACTTTTTCAGCCGCCAGCGTCGCCACCAGCGCACCCTCGCTGTGGCCCAGAAGAATCAGCTGGCCAAGGCGCGGGTTGGCTTTGAGCGCTCTGGCCCAGAGTTGAACGTCGGCAACGTAGCGCTCGACGCTCAGATTGCGTTCATCCGGCGTGACGGCCTTGCTGGCTGCGACGCCGCGTTTGTCGTAGCGCACGCTGGCGATATTGTTTTTGGCCAGAATCACCGCCAGGCGTTTCATGCTGTCGTTGCGTCCACCCTCAGGGTTGTTGCCGTCGCGGTCGGTGGGGCCGGAACCGGCGATGATCAGCACCACCGGGACCGGTTTGTCCGAACGGGGCATCAGCAGCGTGCCGTACAGTTTGCCGTTTTCGGTATCCACCGTGATCGGCCGCTGCACCGCGCTGGGCGCCGCAGCGCTGGCTGTTCCGGCGATAAGGCTCAGGGTCAATGTTATCGGCAGGGCCAGCAGACGCAGCGCGTTTGATACTCGAAGCAGGGAATTACCGGATAACATCGCAAGGCCATCATAGGGAAAGTCTCGCTTGGACGCACGGCGTGACAGAAGGTTCGAGGATGAACTGAACCGCCAGCCTGCGTATACTGGCGCGCTTGGTTTAACGATCTGGTTTTTTGGCTGATTTTTCGGAGCGCCCGCATGTCCGGCAACACTTTCGGCAAGCTGTTCACTGTCACCACCGCCGGCGAAAGCCACGGCCCGGCGCTGGTCGCTATCGTCGACGGCTGCCCGCCGGGGCTGGAGCTGGACCTGCAAGACCTGCAGCGCGATCTGGACCGGCGCAAGCCGGGCACCAGCCGTCACACCACGCAGCGTCAGGAGGCCGATGAGGTCGAGATCCTCTCCGGCGTCTTCGAGGGCAAAACCACCGGTGCCTCCATAGGCCTGCTGATCCGCAACACTGACCAGAAGTCCAAGGACTACTCGGCCATCAAGGACCTGTTCCGTCCGGCCCATGCCGATTACACCTACCACCACAAGTACGGGATCCGCGATTACCGCGGTGGCGGACGCAGTTCGGCACGGGAAACCGCCATGCGTGTGGCAGCAGGAGCGATTGCCAAGAAATACCTGGCAACCCAGGGCATCGTCATTCGCGGCTACATGAGCCAGCTGGGCCCGATCCAGATCCCGTTCAAGACTTGGGATTGTGTCGAAGACAACGCGTTTTTCTGCCCCGACCCTGACAAGGTGCCGGAACTGGAGGCCTACATGGATCAGTTGCGTCGTGATCAGGACTCGGTCGGTGCGAAAATAACGGTGGTGGCCGAAGGCGTAATGCCCGGCCTCGGCGAGCCGATTTTTGATCGTCTGGACGCCGAGCTGGCCCATGCGCTGATGAGCATCAACGCGGTCAAGGGCGTGGAGATCGGTGCCGGTTTCGACTGCGTTGCACAACGCGGCACCGAACACCGCGACGAGATGACCCCACAGGGTTTCCTGTCCAATCAGGCGGGCGGCATTCTCGGCGGCATTTCCTCCGGTCAGCCGATCATTGCGCATCTGGCGCTCAAGCCAACCTCCAGCATCACCACGCCGGGGCGTTCGATCGATACCGATGGCAACGCGGCCGACGTCATCACCAAAGGCCGGCACGACCCGTGTGTCGGTATCCGCGCCACACCGATTGCCGAGGCGATGATGGCCATCGTTTTGCTCGATCATCTGCTGCGTCATCGCGGTCAGAACGCCGATGTGAGCGTCAATACGCCTGTGCTGGGGCAGTTGTAATGCACACTGTCACGGTCGCGGACTGCTAGCGTGACGCAAACATCCGGCGGACAGCTTCCTTACTGGCGGTTGTCCGGCTTTTACGTGTGCTATTTCGCCTTGCTCGGCCTGTCTGCGCCGTTCATGGCCCTTTATCTTCATCACCTGGGGTTTTCCAGCTCACGCATAGGCGAACTGATCGCCATCCCCATGCTGATGCGCTGCGTTGCGCCCAATCTCTGGGGGTGGCTGGGTGATCGCACCGGTTGGCGTCTGACCATTGTGCGTTCTGGCGCCATTTGCACGTTGTTGGCGTTTTCGTTGATTCTGGTCGAAAAAAGCTATACCTGGTTGGCGATGGTCATGGCGCTCTATGCGTTCTTCTGGCACGCCGTCCTTCCGCAGTTCGAAGTCATCACCCTCGCGCACCTGCAAGGCCAGACCTCGCGCTACAGCCAGATCCGGCTGTGGGGCTCGATCGGTTTCATTCTGGCGGTCGTGGTGCTGGGACGGGTGTTCGAATGGTTCAGCCTGGATCTGTTTCCTTACATCGCGCTGGCGGTCATGGCCGGTATCGTCGTCAGCAGCTGGTGGGTGCCGAATGCGCATCCCTCACCGTCGAGCCGTGAAACCGTGTCGGGCGGCTTTCTCAGGCAACTGGCGCGTCCCGGTGTATTGGCGTTCTACCTCAGTGTCGCGCTGATGGTGCTCAGCCATGGGCCGTATTACACCTTTTTGACCCTGCACCTCGAAGCGCTCGGTTACAGCCGTGGCCTGATCGGCCTGCTATGGGCGGTCGGCGTGGTGGCTGAAGTACTGATGTTCATGGTCATGAGCCGGATTCTGCAGCGTTTCTCCGTGCGCCAGGTGCTGTTCGTCAGCTTTCTCCTGGCTGCATTGCGCTGGCTGCTGCTGGGCCTGTTTGCCGATTACCTAACCGCGCTGCTGATTGCCCAGGTGATGCACGCCGCCACGTTCGGCAGCTTTCACGCCGCTGCCATTCATTTCGTGCAAAGTAGCTTTGGCCCGCGTCAGCAAGGACAGGGGCAGGCGCTGTATGCCGCACTGTCAGGCGTGGGTGGCGCGTTGGGTGCTCTGTATTCCGGTTACAGCTGGAACGCGCTGGGGCCAGCCTGGACGTTTGCCATTGCCAGCCTTGCAGCCTTTGCCGCAGCCATCATGATTATCACACCCAAGAAAGAGGAAGGTGTATGAGCCGCGAACAACTTAGCGTGGAAATAATCGAGGCCGGACGCTTCCTGTATGGCCGCGGCTGGTCGCCTGCCACCAGCAGCAATTACTCCGCGCGTCTTTCAGCCACAGAAGCGCTGCTGACCGTATCCGGCAAGCACAAGGGCCAGTTGGGTCCTGACGATGTGCTGGCTACCGATATGGCAGGCAACAGCCTGGAACCCGGCAAAAAACCGTCTGCCGAAACCTTGCTGCATACCCAGTTGTACAGCAGCAGGCCGCAGGTTGGCGCCGTGCTGCACACCCACTCGGTGAATGCGACGGTGCTGTCCAGGCTGACTGCCGCCGATCAGTTGGTGTTCGAGGATTACGAGCTGCAAAAAGCCCTTCATGGCGTGGTCACTCATCAGTCGCAGGTCGTGGTGCCGATTTTCGACAACGATCAGGATATTGCCCGTCTTGCCGCAAAAGTGCAGCCTTGGCTGGACGCCCATCCCGAGTGCGCTGGCTACCTGATCCGCGGTCACGGTCTCTACACCTGGGGGGCAAAAATGAGCGACGCCTTGCGCCAGATCGAAGCGTTCGAGTTTCTGTTCGAATGCGAGCTTAAAATGCGCGCGGTGTTGAACCGTTGAAAACGTCGTATTAAAACCAGCCTGTAAGCCTGACCTGCCTGTAAAAGCCGGAAGGTGGTGCCCCAAACCGAGGATTCATGCCATGAGCAGCCTGTCCGTTTATCACGTTTCAAGCCCTGACACGCCCAACAAGGTGCTGACCCATCTGGAAGATATTGCTTCGACGCTGGCCGAGCACGGCGTGGCGTTCGACCGCTGGGAAGCGGCAGCGCCGATTACTCCCGGTGCCAGCCAGGAAGAAGTGATCAGCGCCTATCGCACCCAGATCGACAAGCTGATGACCGAGCATGGTTATGTCACCGTAGACGTCATCAGCCTTAACAGTGACCACCCGCAAAAAGCCGAATTGCGCGCCAAATTTCTTGAAGAGCATCGGCATGGTGAGGACGAAGTACGCTTTTTCGTCGCCGGGCGGGGCTTGTTCACATTGCACATCGACGACTATGTGTACGCCGTGCTGTGTGAAAAGAACGACCTGATTTCCGTACCGGCCGGCACCCGGCACTGGTTCGATATGGGCGAGAACCCGCATTTCGTTGCCATCCGCCTGTTCAATAATCCGGAAGGCTGGGTGGCGAATTTTACCGGTGAAGACATTGCTGGCCGTTTTCCACGGCTGGAAGACTGACAGGAGCCCGATTCTGATGCCCATCAAAGCTATCCTCACGGATATTGAAGGCACCACCAGTGCAGTGAGTTTCGTTTTCGACGTGCTGTTTCCGTTTGCCAAAAAGCACCTGCCCGGGTTCGTTCGACAAAACGCCGTACAACCGGAAGTGGCGTCGCAGCTGCAAGCAGTACGCACCGAGGCCGGCGAGCCTGATGCCGATGTCGAGCGGGTTATTGCAATACTGCTGGAATGGATTGCCGAAGACCGCAAGGCCACGCCGCTCAAGGCGTTGCAGGGCATGATCTGGGAGCAGGGCTATAGCGCCGGACAGCTCAAGGGCCATGTTTATCCGGATGCTGTCGATGCCTTGAAACACTGGCATCAACAGGGCTACAGGCTTTACGTTTATTCCTCGGGCTCAATTCAGGCTCAGCAATTGATTTTCGGCTGTTCCGAGGCGGGCGATCTGTCCGGTCTGTTCAGTGGTTACTTTGATACGACGTCCGGCCCCAAACGCGAAGAGCAGTCCTACCGGACGATTGCGCAGGCAATCGAGTGTCCTGCCGAGGACATTCTGTTCCTCTCGGATATTGTCGAAGAGCTCGATGCAGCGAAGGCGGCCGGCATGGTCACCTGCGGTCTGGCGCGTGACGGCGGGGTGCTTGCGGGCCACAAATACGTAGGCAGTTTCGCGCTCATCGACCCTGCTTCTTTCTAAACGACGTCAGCCTGTCGTGCGCGGTATTGTCCTGATGCCGCAGCATGCAAATCTGCCTGCCGCAAGGCTTGCACGCTATTTTCTGTAGGGAGCGTCCCGCTTTTGAGTGGGACGTTGCCTGCCTGAAAGTGCGTTGAATCTGTTTGTTCTGCTCGTCATTCTTCAACACGATTATTCGTGTAAGTTCTGCGCCCATCGCCCCCTGAGTCACGGACAACACCTGTACCGATTCACGGGCGCATAAGGAGCGGCAGCGGATGTGCAGTGCCATTACAGAAAGCGCAAGCAGGGACTTATTGATACAGCAGATGGTAAGTACGATCAGCGAACTCGACGGCCAGACAGCCATCGAGAATGCCCTTGAATGGCTAAGACGCGAATGCAGCAGTGAGCGGGCGATGTTCTATCAGTTCAAGGGCCCGATGCTGCTGACGTTTATTACATGCAATGTCGATGATGCCTGGGGCCAGGCTTATCGCCAGCGCGAGTTGATCACCCAGGACCCGGTCATCCGCTGTTATCGCAATCAGTTGGGGTTTGTAAACTGGCAGGATGCATTCAGACAGTATCCGGTGTCAGCGTGTTACAACGAAATCGTTGATACGTGCGAACTGCTTCCGGCCATTTCCTATGGCTACACGAACCATTGCCGTGGCGCCGACAGTGTCACTTCGGTTTGTACGCTGGGTGAAGTGGGGCGAGCGATCTCCGCTGAACAAAAATACCTCATGAGCAGTCTCATGCCAGTGCTGCACAGCGTTGCGCGAGGTTTGAAGTTCTGTTCTCGTGGTTTGACCCATCGGGAGCTGGAGGTACTGCAGTGGGCCAGGGATGGAAAAACTGCCTGGGAGATCTCAATGATCCGCGACGTGTCGGAGTCAACGGTGAAGTATCACCTCAAGACCATCTATTCCAAGCTGGGTGTTGCCAATAGGGCGCAGGCGGTAGGCGAAGCGCTTTGCCGGGGGCTGATCAGGTAGTCAACACCTGAAAATGCGCTCAAAAAATGCGAGCAAAAAAAGCCGCGAGAACAAAGTGTAATCGCGGCAAACAAGGGATGAGAGAGCGTACAGCGGGTGCCACCTGTCAAGGTGGCGGGAAAATCAACGAGTGTGGTAAGTCGGCAGGTCAAAACGATGCTGACTTTGCAGCATCGAAATAGCCGGCAATTCGCTGGCTTGTGCAGCCAGGTCGCGGCGGATAGCGCTGATTACCCATTCCAGTTGGACCGGAGTGTGCAACTGAGCATAAGACACGGAGCGACGGATCTGCTTGCCATCGTGAGTACGCAGTGACAACAGAACACCACCATCAGGACGTGGCTGAGTGGTAACGGTGTAGTCGGAGAATACAGAAGCAAATTTTTCTTGAATAAAAGTCATGTCAGGCGGCTCCATTGCTCATGGGATAATAAGCTTGGAAGTACTATTGCAGTGTCTGTGCCAGTCTTTGCACTTGAATTAAATCCTTTAAAATCAATAGCTTGAAATATTCTCTATTTTAAGCCTTCGTGCATTTTGCATGAACACCCCTCGTGCACCCTGCATTTTGCCGTTTCCTGCACGATGGGTATCGGGCAGAAGAGGGATTGCATGGATTGCAGTGATCAGGAGCAGGCATTGCGCATCCGCATCGATGCTGATCGAACAGCTTGCGAGACTTGAGGTCAGTGTGTGTATCGACGCCGGGTCAACGCATGCCCGGAGTACCGTACGCCAAGGAGTAGTTAATGACCGATACAGATATCAGCGCTTCGAAAACCATGACTGAAGACGAAGCTGCCGAGTTCGCCGAGCAGGTATTCGATGTGGCTCGCCAGGGAAATGCAGTCATGTTGGAGCGTCTGCTTGAAAAGGGCCTGCCCGCAGACTTGCGCAACCACAAGGGCGACACGCTGCTGATGCTGGCCAGTTATCACTGTCATGCGGATGCGGTCCGGGTGCTGCTGAACCACAAGGCTGACCCTGAAATTCGTAACGATAACGGCCAGAGCCCCATCGCTGGCGCAGCGTTCAAGGGGGATCTGGCGGTGGTCAGGTTGCTGGTCGAGGCGGGTGCCGATATAGACGGCGCTTCTGCCGATGGCCGTACCGCATTGATGATGGCGGCGATGTTCAATCGCAACGAAATAGTCGATTACCTGATCAGCCAGGGCGCGGACCCGCATGCCACTGATGCCAAGGGCATCACTGCACTGGGCGCCGCTCAGGCAATGGGCGCAACCGTCACCATCGAGCAGTTGAGCAAAATGGGCGTGCAGCCAGTCCGGTCCTGACAGCAAGGCATGAACACATAGAGGCGCGATGGATTTACCGTTATCTGTAACTGTTCGGGAATGCTCATCTGCGCAAAACAAAGCTCTGGCGTCCTCCACGTTCGCATGGAACCGAATCCGGCCCAGAGTCCACCCAAGCTCCGTACTAGAAACATACCGTCGGAGTGCAATCAGCATGAATAGAGTTTCCGGTAGCTCGTCAGCGACCTGGCAGGCAGTCAACAATCTTGTGGAGCAAGTGAGCGAGAGAACCACGTTGTCCACGACAGGTTATCAGACCGCAATGGGCCGCTTGAACAAACCTGAAAAATCGGATGCGGATGCGCTAATGACTGTGAGGAGGGCGCAACAGTACACGGACAGCGCGAAGCGAACTTATATTTCGGAAACGCTGATGAATCTGGCAAATTTGCAGCAAGGGAAAATCTATCGCACCAACAGTGGAAACTTGCGTGGCGCGATTGAGATGACGCCTACGCAACTCACCGATTGCGTACGGAAGTGTCGCGAAGAGGGGTTCTCCAATTGTGACATACAGGCGCTGGAAATCGGCTTGCACCTTCGCCATAAGCTAGGGATCTCAGATTTCACCATCTACAGCAACCGCAAGTTAAGCCACAATTATGTGGTGATTCACCCGAGCAATGAATTTCCGAAAGGCGCGATTGTAGACTCTTGGACGGGACAGGGCGTGGTGGAGCTGGACTTCAAGACTCGGTTGAAATTCAAGCACCGGGAAGAGAACTATTCAGTAAATGCCAATATGCATGAGTGGATAGAGAGATACGGCCAAGCGCATGTGATTGACTAAATCCTGAATCCACGACATCCCGAGCACTCATGCCGCGAAGTCGTGTGCACGTTGAACTGAACAAGGGTGAGGCATGTAACGCTCGTCTGGCCAAGGTGGTGTTCTCCAGCCGCCTTTGTGCTGTGAGATACGGGCTTCGGGGAGCAGTGAAGCAGAAAGTGCACTTAAGCCCTAAGCCCCGTTCCTGTCCGTAAACCTTTGTGCTGCTTGCTCGGCTCGACAAAACCACCGTTTGATGGACGCTAAAATCATCGGTTTTTCAGTCCAATTTAATCTTGGCCGGTCGCGCTCGATTGCAGGTCGAAGCGCATAGATTCGGGTTAGTTTACAGTCAATGCTGGTTCGCGGGGCCGGATAGACTCAATTAATGCCTGTCGAAAAACTCGATAATTGCAGGTCGAGGCCATTTCGATTGCAGGTCGTTACCGTTATCCTTCGCGCCTCTTTTTTTGCCCGTTATCAGGATCGCTCCCATGAAAGACTCACTGGTCGAATTAATCAGCAAAGTCAGCTCCGGCTGCATGGGCGATGACGAAATCGTGCGTATTGCCGATGAAGCCGCGCAGGCGTATGCCGACCCGCAGGCTTTTCTGGCCGCCAACCCTGAGATCAACTACGACGACACCTTTCCGATTCCGTTGGGCGAATGGGTGGTGGTGGGCAGTCTGCCGGAAACCGTGCTGTTCCAGGCCGACAGCTATATGGACCTGTTCGAGCAGATCGTGCAGTCATTTGGCAAGGACGTGACGTTCAACATCAAGTCGAAACAACTGGCCAAGGTAGAACCACTGGTAGCGCTCAACCGGATTCAGATTCAATTGAGCAGCATGAACAAGGATATGGGCGGCTATGTGCTGATGAACTTCAGCCAGCCGCTGGATGACGAACTGCAAGCGGTGCTGGTATATGGCCGTGACGAGGCGCGGGTGCTTGAACTGGCAGCGTTGGCCGGCATCCATGCCGCACCCGCGCTACAGGCATTGCGCGGTTAACCCAGCGCCGTGTCGAGAAACATCATTACCGCGAAGCCGCCCATCAGGCCGAGCGTCGCCGAGGTCTGATGGCCGTTGCGGTGGGTTTCCGGGATGACCTCATGGGACACCACGAAGATCATCGCACCTGCCGCCAGCCCCATGCTCAGCGGGTAGGCGATGGCAAACCCGCTGGAAATACCCAGGCCCACCAGCGCGCCCAGCGGCTCCATGAGTCCGGAACCGATGGCCACCAGCATCGCCTTGAAGGCTGACAGGCCGGTTGCGCGCAGGGCCAGCGCAATGGCCAGACCTTCGGGAATGTCCTGAATGGCGATGGCGGTGGTCAATGGCAGGCCGACATTCATGTCGCCGCTGGCGAAACTGACGCCAATCGCCATGCCCTCAGGCAGGTTATGCAGGGTGATCGCCAGCACGAACAGCCAGACCCGACTGATTCGTTCTGAATGAGGGCCCTGACGGCCCACGCTTTCATGCTCGTGCGGGGTGAACTTGTCCAGCCCGAGCATTAACAGCACACCCAGGCCTAGACCGGTCACTACCGTCGCAGCTGCCCAGGGGCCGCTGTCGGTTATGCCCCTAGCGGCCTCCAGCCCTGGCAGTATCAGCGAGAACGAGCTGGCAGCCAGCATCATGCCAGCGGCAAAACCGAGCATGATGTCCTGAGCGCGTTGCGAAACGTTGCGCAGGGCGACCGCCATGACTGCACCCAGCGCCGTTGCCAGGAAACCGGCCGTGCCGCCCAGCAATGCATGATTGAAGTTGACCTGGCTGGTGCCATAAAAGGCATTGTAAAGACTGATGCCGCCGAGGCCGACGACGATCAGCAGAGCAAGGGCGAAACCCAGGCTCACCAGCGGGCTGCCCTGAAGATGGTTGAACCATGTCACCCAAGGCGTTCGGGGTTGTGCGGGCGTTGGCATGAAGACGGCTACCTGTGTGAGGGTTGAACGCGATAATGAATGAAAAGCAAAGTCGACCCCGGTTGGGAGCCCGAGAATATAAGGTTGGTTCAACGGAACCCCCGAACGGCGCAACTATCCTAGGAAGGTAAGCATTCAATTAGGGGCAACACCATGGGTTCTAGCTTCAACGGCCTGGTCGGCTTGATCATTCTGGCGCTCGATATCTGGGCCATCATCAATGTCTTGAAAAGCGGTGCCGAGACCGGCAAGAAAATTCTCTGGGTATTGTTGATCGTACTGTTGCCTGTTGTGGGCCTGATCATCTGGGCAATCCTTGGACCGCGTGGCAACGTGCGAATCTGATACGCCGCCAGGTTGTCAACGAACGCTTGATTACCGTGGGTAATCAGGCGTTTTTCGTTCATGGGCCAAGGCATTTGCAAGCAAGACGCTGCACAGAGGTTCGACCTGTCATGTTCCTCGACGTAGAATGCGCGCCTTTGTTGTGGGCGGTCGGCCGTCCTGTCATCAGTACCCAGCGGGAGCTTACCCATGAGCGATTATCAGGAAACGTTATACGAAGGCTACGGCCAGCGCTTTCGTATGGAAAAAATGCTTCACGAAGTGCGTACCGAACACCAGCACCTGGTGATCTTCCAGAATCCGCGCATGGGCCGCGTCATGGCTCTGGACGGCGTCATCCAGACCACTGAAGCTGACGAGTTCATCTACCACGAAATGCTAACCCATGTGCCGATTCTGGCTCACGGCGCAGCCAAGCGTGTGCTGATCATCGGCGGCGGCGACGGCGGCATGTTGCGTGAAGTCGCCAAGCACATGAGCGTCGAACACATCACCATGGTCGAGATCGATGCGACCGTGGTCGAGATGTGCAAGGAATATCTGCCCAATCATTCCAGCGGTGCCTTTGACGATTCACGTCTGAACCTGGTCATCGACGACGGCATGCGCTTTGTCGCGACCACCGAAGAGAAATTCGACGTGATCATCTCTGACTCCACCGATCCGATCGGCCCGGGTGAAGTGCTGTTTTCAGAGAACTTCTACCAGGCCTGCCATCGCTGCCTGAAAGAAGGCGGCATTCTGGTTACCCAGAACGGTACGCCTTTCATGCAGTTGAGCGGTGTACAGACCACGGCCGGGCGTATGAACGGTCTGTTTGCCGACTGGCATTTCTATCACGCAGCCATCCCGACCTACATCGGCGGTGCAATGACCTTTGCCTGGGGCTCGACCGACAAGAGCTATCGCAAACTGCCGCTGGAAACCCTGCGTCAGCGTTTCTCGGGCAGCGGTATTGTTACGCGTTATTACAACCCGGAAGTCCACATCGGTGCGTTCGCCTTGCCGCAGTACGTTCTGCAGGCCGTGGGCAAGGCCAGCAACGACTGATCAATCGATCCGGCGTCACCGGCCGGGTCGCCCTGAACGCTGCCTGAGAGGCGTTCAAGCGCGCAACCGGCGACAGAAATTTCACACTTTTTGTCCCAGAATTGCGCGCGAAGCTGAACAGGCAGGCGTATTCATGGGCCGCCCCGGCCCCTGGCGACCTGCAATCAAGTAATATCTGCGCCCTGTCGTACGCCGCCCGCCCTCGGGGAGGGCGGTGCTGCACCCTGAACCTACCCCTGAATCCACCGGATCCTGACAACCATGGCTAAAACGGACGCCCAGATTCATCGGCAAGCCCGCCTGCTAAACCCGACTGTCAAGTCGCATCTGGCTTATATCCTGCTCAGCGGTTTCGCTTTGATGGTGATGTACACGCTGTTGCGTATCGGTCTGCTGGTCTACAACCGCGAGATGATTGGCGACACGCCAGCCTCGACATTCCTTGAAGCACTCTTCAACGGCACGCGTTTCGACCTGCGCCTGACCGTGTATCTGCTCATTCCGCTGGTGCTTTCGCTGTTCAGCGCCCGGGCCATGGCGGCACGCGGGTTCTTCCGGTTCTGGCTGACCCTGGTCGGCAGCATCACGCTGTTCTTCGGCTTGATGGAAATGGACTTCTACCGCGAGTTTCACCAGCGCCTGAACGGCCTGGTGTTTCAATACGTCAAGGAAGACCCAAAGACTGTCCTGAGCATGCTCTGGTACGGTTTTCCGGTGGTTCGCTACCTGCTCGCCTGGGCAATCGTGACTTGGCTGTTGAGCCTGGTGTTCAAGGGCATCGACCGCCTGACGCGGCCACGCCTCGTGACGACGAAGGGCACCCAGACGGTCAGCACAATTGCGCCGTGGTACATGCGCGTTGGCGTTTTCGTGCTGGTATTGCTGGTTATGGTGGTGTGCATCCGTGGCACCCTGCGCCAGGGCCCGCCGCTGCGTTGGGGTGACGCTTACACCACCGATTCCAACTTCGCCAATCAGCTGGGCCTGAACGGCACACTGACCCTGATTACGGCGGCCAAGAGCCGTATGTCCGAAGATCGCGACAACATCTGGAAAGCCACGCTGCCACAGGCCGAGGCGCAACAGACTGTGCGCGACATGCTGCTGACCCCGCATGACAAACTGGTCGAACCGGATATTGCGGCTGTGCGTCGTGACTTCACGCCACCGGCAGAGAACACCTTGCCGATCCGCAACGTGGTCGTGATCCTGATGGAAAGCTTCGCCGGTCACTCGGTAGGCGCGCTGGGCAACGATGCCAACATCACGCCGTACTTCGACAAGCTGTCCAAGGAAGGCCTGTTGTTCGATCACTTCTTCTCCAACGGTACCCACACCCACCAGGGCATGTTCGCCACTATGGCGTGCTTCCCGAACCTGCCGGGCTTTGAGTACCTTATGCAGACGCCAGAGGGCAGCCATAAGCTGTCGGGCCTTCCGCAATTGCTGAGCGCGGGTCGCAACTACGATGACGTCTATGTCTATAACGGCAACTTCGCCTGGGACAACCAGTCGGGTTTCTTCAGCAACCAGGGCATGACCAACTTCGTCGGTCGCGAGGACTTCGTCAATCCGGTGTTCTCCGATCCGACCTGGGGTGTTTCCGACCAGGACATGTTCGACCGTGGCGCCCAGGAGCTCAAAGCCCGTCAGGACGGCAAGCCGTTCTATGCGCTGCTGCAGACCCTGTCCAACCACACGCCGTATGCGTTGCCGGACCCGCTGCCGGTCGAGCGCGTGACCGGGCACGGCTCGCTGGATGAGCATTTGACCGCCATGCGTTATGCCGACTGGGCGCTGGGTCAGTTCTTCGAGAAGGCCAAAAAAGAGCCTTACTACAAGAACACCCTGTTCGTGGTGCTGGGCGATCATGGTTTCGGCAATGACAAGCAACTGACTGAAATGGACCTGGGTCGTTTCAACGTGCCATTGCTGCTCATCGGGCCTGGTGTACAGGAGAAATTCGGCCAACGCAGCAGCATTGTCGGCACACAGGTCGACGTGGTGCCAACCATCATGGGCCGTCTGGGTGGCCTGAACCGCAACCAGTGCTGGGGCCGCGATCTGCTGAACCTGCCGGAAGGCGACAAGGGTTTTGGCGTGATCAAGCCGTCGGGCAGTGAGCAGGTGGTCGCGATCATCAGCGGCAACCGCATTCTGATCGAGCCGACAGAAATGCCGGCCAAGCTGTTGACCTACACGCTGGGTGCCAAGCCGTCTGCCGAAGAAGTGCCTGACGCACCTGACACGCAGGAGCTCAAACGCAAGCTGGAAAGCTTCCTGCAGACCGCCACCAAGAGCCTTCTGGACAACACGGCCGGTGTCGAGGCCAGCAAGAACCGTAACTGACCATGACTGACTTGTCCGGGTAACCGGCAAGTCGGATCAGCAGCACACAAAAGGCCCTAGGCATCCATTGCGAGGGCCTTTTGTTTTGCCCGTCATCGTGGGCTTTCCGGCGTAATCCGTTGGAACGAATGCGTGAGCCAAAAGGTCCAGATCACATAAGCCAGAGTGCCTGGCTTCGTTCTGGAGGCATTGATGAAACAGTGGGCCATTTCGTATCTGGACAAGGATGGTGTGCAGCAACTCCGTGAGGCTGGTTTTGACGAGCGTCCCAGTGAGGAGGAGGCCGCGCGTTTCCTGCGCAAGGACCTGTATCCAGTCACCGATGAGCTGGATCTCAATGATCTTGACGGGCGCACCGACGAGCCTACGGTGAAAACGCTCAAAGACCATAACAGTGTGCGGATCATTTCCATTACAGAAGTTGCCTGACCTGCGGTGATTCAAAAAGCTTTTCGTGGCAACCACTTGGCATTCGGCCCACGATGGGTCTACTCTGCAGACGAGGCTGTTCAAACGGCCTCTGACATCTCGATACCGACCTGTGCCAAGCCTGGTCTGGTCAGCTACATGCTTGATTTCCCACGCCGGATTATCTGTCGTGCGGCGGCCCCCGATGTTTCGGCGGTCGCTGTGGAAGAGTTGAAACTCTATCTATCGTTGTATAGGAGGATGTTTCATGAGCACAGCCTATCAAGAGGACATCAGCAGTAACGTACTGCGCCGCATGAAAGAAGGCGGTTTTGATTTCGCACGAATCTATCCCATCGAGTTTTACGCCATCTTCCCGGACGAGGAGCGGGCACGGCAGGCCGCAGAGCAATTTCGCGGTGAATCCCTCAATACTCAGGTAAACGTACGTGATGACGGTAACTGGCACTTGCAATTGAGCAAAGTGATGTATGCCACTTATGACGGTATCGGTGATTTCGAGCAGGACTTTCAGATGGTGATTTCACCCATGGACGGTGAGGTCGAAGGTTGGGGTGTCACTCAGGAGATCAGAAGACTGCACGCTTGATGGCTTTTGATTGCCAGGTAACACATTACCGGCTGATTCGGGATACGTTCTGGATCGGCCGGTTCTGTTTTCGGTTCACGCTCATAAACAGTGGTCAAAAAAAAGCCACTCAAACGAGTGGCTCAAAGGGAAGTCTGTTTAAAATCCGCACGCGTTCTTCGCCGCTGGACAAAATAACGGTTAGCGCAAAAACGGCGTTTGGTGCCCTGTTTGCTCGGTTGCTGTGGAGTGTGGCGAACTAATGTTGTTGGCGGAAATCAACTCTGACTATGCTGATCATAGATTTCACGGTTGAATGACGCTTCCGAATGAGGCGCGAAATAATCGGCTTGGGCGTTTAGTGCACAGGAATGGTGCGTAGAACGTCGAGTGTTTACCTAACCTTTTGAAATCAAAGCGTTTATGCCGGTGGCACGGGCTTTGCGATGGTCTTGGTGTCCATGGTGACAAGGAGTACGGCATGATCCGCACCTTTTATGACGAGATGTACGATGCTGGCGGTGTAGTCCGCCCGCACTATCGGGAGTTCGCCCGCTGGCTGGGTGATACGCCTCCCGAGCTTTTGGCTCAACGCAGGCGCGAAGCCGATCTGCTGTTTCACCGTGCCGGTATCACGTTCACGCTCTATGGTGATGAGCAGGGCACCGAGCGGCTTATTCCTTTCGACACCATCCCGCGCAGCATTCCCGCCAGCGAATGGCGCGTTGTCGAGCGTGGCTGTATTCAGCGCGTCAAGGCGCTGAACATGTTTCTGGCGGATCTTTATCACGACCAGCGGATTATCAAGGCCGGGATTATTCCTGCCGAACAGGTGCTGGCCAATGAGCAATATCAGTTGGCGATGCAAGGCCTGAACCTGCACCGCGATCTGTATTCGCATATTTCCGGCGTCGATCTGGTCCGCGACGGTGATGGCACGTATTACGTGCTGGAGGACAACCTGCGAACCCCGAGCGGCGTGAGCTACATGCTCGAAGACCGCAAGATGATGATGCGTTTGTTCCCGGAGCTGTTCTCGGCCCAGCGCATTGCACCGATCGATCACTATCCGAATCTGTTGCTCGACACACTCAAGAGTTCCAGCCATCTGGACAACCCGAGTGTCGTGGTGCTGACGCCTGGGCGTTTCAATAGCGCCTTTTTCGAGCATGCGTTTCTGGCTCGCGAGATGGGGGTCGAGCTGGTTGAAGGTGCCGATCTGTTTGTCCGCGATGACCGTGTGTTCATGCGTACCACCGACGGCCCGAAAGCCGTTGACGTGATCTACCGTCGGCTTGACGATGCATTCCTTGATCCGCTGGCGTTCAACCCTGATTCCATGCTGGGCGTTCCCGGACTTCTGGCAGCGTATCGCTCCGGCAATGTGGTTCTGGCCAATGCAATTGGTACCGGCGTTGCCGATGACAAGTCGGTTTATCCGTATGTCACCGACATGATTCGCTTCTATCTGGACGAAGAGCCGATTCTCAAGAACGTACCGACCTGGCAGTGCCGCAAGCCGGAAGAGCTGTCACATGTGCTGGCCAACCTGGGCGATCTGGTCGTCAAGGAAACCCAGGGCTCCGGGGGCTACGGCATGCTGGTCGGCCCTGCAGCGACCGCCGCCGAGATCGAAGCCTTCCGGGCGCGTCTCAAGGCCAAGCCACACGCGTACATCGCCCAACCCACCTTGTGCCTGTCGACCTGTCCGACCTTTGTCGAAAATGGCATAGCCCCGCGACATATCGATCTGCGCCCGTTTGTTCTGTCCGGTCGCGAAACCCGCGTCGTACCTGGCGGGCTTACCCGAGTGGCCTTGCGTGAAGGCTCACTGGTGGTCAATTCGTCACAGGGTGGCGGAACCAAAGACACCTGGGTGGTCGAGGATTAAGGATGCCTGCCAATGTTAAGTAGAACTGCCTCTGATCTTTTCTGGATGTCGCGTTACCTGGAGCGAGCGGAGAACCTCGCCCGAATGCTGGACGTGAGCTATTCACTGTCGTTGATGCCGCAGGACGGGCGGGGCGACGGGCTGGATGAAATAGCCATGCCGTTGCTGATTACCGGAACGCTGGAAACCTACATCGAGCGTCATGGTGAACTGCATGCCGAGCGCATGCTGCATTTCTTTGCCCTGGACGCGACCAACCCGGCCAGCATCTATAGCTGCCTGGGTGCCGCAAGGTCCAGCGCGCATGCCGTGCGCGGGCGTATTACTGCCGACATGTGGGAGAACACCAACTCCACCTGGCTGGAAATTCGCGGCATTGCTCAACAGGGCCTGACCCGTTACGGCATGAGTCGCTTTTGCGAGTGGGTCAAGGAACGTTCGCACCTGTTTCGTGGTGCGACCTACGGCACTATCATGCGTAACGATGCGTTCCGGTTCATTCGTCTGGGAACGTTCATCGAGCGCGCTGACAACACCATGCGCATGCTCGATGCCCGCTACGAGATGCTTGAACTGCGTGGGCCACAGGCCAATGCCGCAGCGGACAACTCGGCTGCCGGGTACTACCAGTGGAGCGCCTTGTTGCGCGCACTGTCCTCGTTCGAGGCTTACACTGAAGTCTATCGGGATGCGCCAGGTGCGCGTCAGGTTGCCGAATTGTTGCTGCTGCGTGCCGACATTCCGCGCTCGTTGCGCGCCTGTCTGGAAGAGATGGACGTCATTCTGGCCAGTCTGCCCGGCGTCAATGGCCGACCTGCGCAGCGCATGGCCGCCGAGATGGACGCAAGATTGCGCTACACCAGTATCGACGAGATTCTGGACGAGGGCCTGCATGAGTGGTTGAACGAATTCATTCCAATGCTGGCCCAACTGGGTGATGCCATCCACACTTCGTACCTGGAGGCTGCATGAGACTTTCCATAAGCCATGAGACCACCTATCACTACGATGATCAGGTGCGTTCAAGTATCCAGTATCTGCGCCTGACGCCTCACGACAGTGAGCGCCAGCAGGTGCTCAGCTGGCAATTGACGTTGCCGCGCCCGGTGCGCGCGCAGATCGATCCTTTCGGCAATATTCTGCATGTCCTGAGCCTGGAAGAGCCGCACGAGGCGATCATCATCGGCGCGCGCGGGCAGGTGGAAATCGACGAAACCCGCGAAGCCGAGCACGAAAGCCAGTCGGCGTTGCCGTTTTTGCGCGTTACCCGGCTGACCGAGCCTGACGAAGCGATTCGCAGTTTCGCGGCCAGGGAATGTCGCAAGCGCGCTGACCGTAGCGCATTGATCGACCTGATGCAGGCGCTCAACCAGCACATGACCTACACGCAGGGGGCGACCGAAGTCGACACCAGTGCCGCTCAAGCCTTCGCCGGACGCTCGGGAGTCTGTCAGGACCACACCCACGCCTTCCTGGCCTGCGCCCGCAGTCTTGGGGTGCCGGCACGTTATGTGTCCGGTTATCTGTGCAGCGAAGACAGCGAACATTTGTCCAGTCACGCCTGGGCCGAAGCCTGGATAGACGACGCCTGGTACAGCTTCGATGTCACTAACCAGCTGGCCATTCCCGAACGTCATTTGAAGCTGGCGGTAGGGCTGGACTATCTGGATGCTTGTCCGGTGCGCGGCATGCGCCGTGGTGGCGGGTCTGAACAGATGCACGCCAAGGTCGTGGTTTCACCCATGACCGGTACGCCAAAAGTGAAAACCCGAGTGCAGGTCCAGGCGCAGCATCAGTAGCGCGTAAGCACTGATCTGCGCGTCACTGAAATGGCCGGAATTGAATCTCCGGCCATTGCTTATTCAGCGGGGTCGTCGGTGATGCTGTAGAGCGCGTTGTGCAGCTCTTCGTAATTACCGCCATTGATGACGCTGAAATAGCCCGCCGCCCTGAGCTTTTCCTGAGCCTTGTCGGCTTTGCTGTCGGTGCTGCTGAAAATAACGAATACCGCATTGCGGTCGTTGAGCACCTGCTTCATCTGATTAACCAGCCGCCGGTCATCGACCCGTACTGCATTCAATACTGTGCCGGCGTCATAGTCGGTCTGGCTGCGTACATCCATCGCCAGTTTGCCTTCCTTGAGCGCAGCCACCGCTGCAGCCTGATCTACCATGCCCGCGTGGGCTGCGAAGCTGCTGACAAATGCAAAAACAGCAATCCATTGGCGCATAGGCGCATCTCCTTCAGTCGAGTGGAAAGAGTGGCACAGTTACACACTGACCGAAAGCGTGTCAGATCAGCCGAACAACCTGTTCAGGTTAGGCACGATCAATAACAGCGCAGTGGTAAAGAGGATTAATCCCGCCTGACGTACTTTGGAGTGTTTGAACTTGAACATGGCTGACCGCCTTTTGTTGTTATTCCTGTGCGACAGAAGCAGGTCGATTCTGCAACGTAGAGAGTCGACTGCTGGCAAGGTTGCGCGTTGAACAGGTGGGCCCGGTCATTTGACCGCTGGCCCGTGCGCTGAAAGGATTTTGCGCGCTTCCTGTTACAGATTTAACAATAGAGCCGAGGTGCCCCACGCCTTAGAACGGTTGGGAATTTAAACGTCTACTTATCCAACTTAATGTTATCAATCAACCGCTCGCCAGAGGCACAGGCCTTTGCTAGACGCTTCATTCACATCGGTCAGCTTTGCACCGTTCGTCTGGGTCAGACTTTTCCTACGCGCATTAAACCTCCGACAGGGCGCGGGGTGCTGCTTGATTTGCCGAAGCCTTCAAGGCAGGCTCTGCCCGTGCGCTATTGCCTCATCATTGCTTCAGGGCCTCTTTTATGTCTTTACGCATCTGTATTCTGGAAACCGACAACCTGCGACCGGAACTGGTCGGGCAATATCAGGGGTACGGGCGGATGTTCGAATTGCTCTTCGCTCGCCAGCCGATTGCTGCAGTATTGACCGTTTACAACGTGGTGCAAGGGGACTATCCACCTACAGACGAGCAGTTCGATGCTTATCTGGTGACCGGCAGCAAGGCAGACTCATTTGGCACCGACCCGTGGATTCAGACCTTGAAAGCCTATCTGCTGGGGCTGTATCAGCGCGGCGAAAAACTGCTCGGTATCTGCTTCGGCCACCAGTTGCTGGCCTTGCTGCTGGGCGGCAGGACCGAGCGTGCCGTACAGGGTTGGGGTGTCGGTATTCATCACTATCAATTGGCACCCGCCAGACCGTGGATGACGCCAGCAATGGACAAGCTCACGTTGCTGATCAGCCATCAGGATCAGGTGACCTCGCTGCCCGAGAACGCAACAGTGATTGCGTCCAGCGAGTTCTGTCCATTTGCGGCCTACCATATAAATGATCAGGTACTGTGTTTCCAGGGCCATCCCGAGTTCATTCACGAGTTTTCCCGGACCTTGCTTGATCTTCGTCAGGAAGCGCTGGGCGAACAGGTTTACCGGCAGGGTGTTGCCAGCCTGGATCACGAGCATCATGGGGCGACGGTGGCAGAATGGATTATGCGCTTTGTGGCGCACAAGCCGGAAAAACAGTCTGTCTGACCCGGCGCATGGCTGTTTGAACGGTAATGCAGTGGCGGTGCTATAGCCAGCCGGAGCGCTTGAAGCTGGCGAACAGCGCCGTACACCCGCCCAGAATGACGCCCAGCACGATGAAGTAGCCGTATTCCCACTTGAGCTCCGGCATGTTCTCGAAGTTCATGCCATAGATGCCGGCAATTGCGGTTGGAAAGGCCAGAATCGCTGCCCAGCCAGCAAACTTGCGCTGCACGATGCTTTGCCGCGAGGACTCCAGCAACAGGCCGATTTCGATTGTCTGGCTGGCGATGTCACACAGGTTGCCCAGGTCTTCCATCTGCCGCTTGACGTGGATTTCCACGTCGCGAAAGTAGGGGCGCATGTTCTTGTCGATGAACGGGAAACTGAGTCTCTGTAGTTCTTCACCCACTTCCACCATCGGCGCTACATAACGGCGCATGCGTAACAGGTCGCGGCGCAGGGCATGAATGTGCTGGATGTCGGACTCGCGCAACGAACCACCAATGACGCTCTGCTCCAGTTGCTCAAGCTCGGCGTGGATGGCTTCGGTCACCGGCTGATAGTTCTCGGTCACGAAGTCCAGAAGCGCGTAGAGCACGAAGTCTTCGCCGTGTTCCAGCAGCAGTGGCCGTGCTTCGCAGCGCTGACGCACCAGCCCGTAGGACTTGGAGTGGCCGTTGCGCGAGGTGATGACGTAGCCTTTGCCGGCGAAGATATGGGTTTCGATGAACAGCAGCTTGCCATTGTCGCGTACTGGCGCGTAGGTCACGATGAACAGCGCATCGCCAAAGGTTTCCAGCTTCGGACGGCTGTGAACCTCCATGGCATCTTCAAGGGCCAGTTCATGCAGGTTGAACTGCTCTTTCAGGCTGGTCAGTTCCTCGTTGCTGGGCTGTTCCAGACCGATCCAGACGAAATGATCGGGTTTGGCGGCCCAGGCGGCACCCTCATCAAGGGTAATATCGCGGACTTTCTTGCCTTTGCTGTACACCGCTGCTGCAACAACTCGACCCATGGCGCTATCGCTTCTTCAATATGTCAGTGGCGCAAAAAACATGCGCGGTAGCTGATCAGATTGATCAAATGCGTATGAGTTCGCCGGTAAACAAAAGCCCGCACGCGCGGGCTTCGGTTGGGTATCACAGCATGTGTTGCCGATCCTGCTCGATAGCTGCAGCCAGTGTATCGAGCAAGGCTTTTCTGACCTTGAGTTTGGTCTTCTTGTGCGCGCTCATGTTGATCTTCTTCAGCTGTGCAGCGACCGCAAGTGCGGTGCCTTGCAGTTCTTCGACGCTGACCACCTTGTCCAGAAAACCAGCGGCCATCGCTCCTTCAGGGTCGAACATTTCGGCGTTGATCACCGAGCGATTAAAGGCTGATTTACGTAACCGGTCACGCGCCAGTTCGATGCCCGCGTGGTGCATGGTCATGCCGATCTGTACTTCGTTCAATCCGATACTGAATGGCCCTGCGACACCGATTCGATAATCGGCGGACAGCAGCAAAAAGGCACCCTTGGCAACGGCGTGGCCGGGGCAGGCGACAATGATCGGGTAGGGGTGCGACAGCATTCTGCGCGCCAGGGTAGAGCCCTGAGCAACCAGATTGATCGCCGCTTCGGCGCTCGAGGTCATCACCTTGAGATCGTAGCCGCCCGAGAGAATTCCGGGCTGCCCTGTGACGATCACGATTGCCCGGTCCTGTTCGGCCTGATTCAGCGCAGCATTGAACGCAACGATCACGTCCGGGGAAATGGCATTGACCTTGCCGTTGTTCAGGGTCAGCGTGGCGACACCGTCGTCCAGATGGTACGAGACCAGATCACTCATGACGTGATTCCTTTATTGAAGTGAGCAGACGTTACTCACCCATAAGGAACAGGTAAAGCGCTGACTGCTGAGTCAGTCGGTAGATCGCCAATCAATGGCCGATTTACCCTCAAAGGCGGCTCGGGTCACGGCTGGATATCATTGAAGCCGCAATATTCTTCCCAGTCCATGCCCAGCGCCTCGGCGACCTGGCGGTGTGCTTCAAGGCGCATGCTTTGCAACTGCTCGGGCGACTCGGCAATCAGTTCCAGCGCCAGTTCCCAGGTCTCGATGCCCTGGCTCTCGGCTTCGTCTTCAAAAGCCCACTGTAATTGCTGCTTTTGCTCTTTCGGGCTCAACGCGCTGATTTCGTCCTTCAGGGTCGGATGGGTCGCGAGGTATTTCGCCAGCGCGGCCTCGTTCCACTCAAGTGTATTCATGCGGGGTTCCTCAAAACGGTTCGATAGCCCGGCCGCTTTTCAGGGCAGGGGGCAAGACGGCGTGATTGTGAGGGAGCACGTCATTGATGTCAGCACCCGGCCGCAATAATCGCTAGAGTGCTCAGACGAATGTATTGATCCTTCACTCAGGAGCCTATCGAGATGATTAAAGTCAGTGTGCTGTATGCGTATGAAGAGGGTGCCCGTTTCGACCACGATTACTATCGCGACAAACACTTGCCGCTGGTGCAAGAGCTGATGGGCAGTTACTGCAAAGGCTACAGCGTTGACAGAGGTATTGGCGGAGCAACGCCGGGCTCGGCGCCTCGGTACATCGGCATGTGCCACATCTATTGCGATTCCATTGAAGACTTTGAAGCCGGCATGGGGCCGCATTCAAAGCAGATCAATGCCGACATCATCAACTACACCGACCTGATCCCGGAGATACAGATCAGCGAAGTGCGCGCCGATGTGAAAACCGCGCCATAGGTTATCGAGCGGCGTCCTGGCGAGCCGCTTGTTTTTTTGAAGACATGCCACCCGACGGATCAAAGCACTGGCTGTCGTAACGTGGGCTCTGGCACTGCGAAGGGATGTTCGGCGGTGGCGGGCGGTTTCGTTGATACGCCTTGTAGCGTTCCGTCTCGTATACAGTCACATGGGTGCGGCCGCTGATCTTCAGGTATTCAGTGGCCTTGAGATTGGTCTGGTGAACATAATCGAGAGGCTCATCCTCGCGCCGCATGTTTGGCGGGCCCTGGCGCTGCAGCGCGCTCTGTGCAGCGTTGTCACAGGGGATCGACGCATAGCTCACCTGTCCCTGCGGTGATGTGCATTTGAAGATCTCGCCGTACGCCGTGCCTGCACCCAGTAGCGCTGCCACTGCCAGCGTGATTGAAAGCCTTTTCATGGTTCTCTCCTTGCATGGCGCAAGGCTACCATTTGCCTCTGAACGCCGCCATATCCTCTTGCTGCAAGGCCCCGTTCGTCAGACATATCGCACGGCTATGTTGATCCGCTTTCTGACTATCAGGTTCTGAATTTAACCAGTGGAGGCTCATATGACCGGCATCAAGCCAGGCAGCAGCAACGACGACAAGAATGATCCGGGTTTTGACGAAGAGTCACCGAAAACCCAGGACCCGCAAATCGATCCGACCGAGCCCGCCAAGACTCCAGCCAGTGACAAGGGCAGCAAGGATGATTACCCGCCGTACACCCCAGACAAGTAACTGAGCGACTGCCCTCGGTAAACACCGAGGGCGGTTTATCTACCTGTCTGTATTATTTGTTTGCGTCCAGGTATTCGAGCAGGTCTTCCATTCGCTCATCGTTACCCATCCACCACAGTTTCATCCGCGTGCCAGGCACCACTTCGCCTGGGTCCTTGATATACGTGCGCAACTCTTCACGCGTCCAGACCAGTCCCGAGTTTTTCATTGCGTCGGTATAAACGTAGCCTTCCTGTTGCCCTGCCTGACGGCCAATGATGCCGTTAAGGGGTGGGCCAAACGCGCTGCGTGCAGAAGGGCCGATCTTGTGACAGCCGGAGCAGAGGCGGGTAAAGACTGCTTTTCCGGCCTCTGCATCACCTGCGCCGTAAGCCAGCGGTTGCAGTGCCAGCGCCACTATGAATAAGGCAGTTTTTATCATCGATATCCCACAGCGCGTGCGGCCGCCTGGTCAAAAGCGACGAATGTTAGCGCAATTATCGGAGGTTCACTTGCTGGCCGGGATCTGGCTCGACAGTTCGTCGAAGTCACGCTTGTAACTCGCCATCTCTGCGGCACTGACGAAGCTCTGTTCAAGAACCAGTTTCCTCGCTCCTGTTTCGATGGTGTCCAACTGGTGAAGGAAGCGCTTCTTCTTTCTCGCCTCCATCCGTGCGCCAGCCTCATCGATAGCCGTGCGTAGCTCAGTTGCTCGCTGGTTTACGAAATCCTGGCCTCGACGATCAACGGTGAGCCCGTCGTTTTCGACATAGCCCTCCAGCCCGGTTTTCTTCAACACCAGCCAAAGTGCCTGATCCGGCGTGAACGTACCCTTGAATTTCTTGACCTTTCTGCTGCTGTCAGCGCCCAGGTCGACGGTAACCGGGCAGCCGGATCTATGCGCCAGTTGTTGCAGCGCCTCATCCAGGCGTTGTGAAGGCATGTCATACGCCACTGGCGTCATCTGACACGCAGCGAACGCGGGAGCAGCCGCCAGACACGCAACGGCGATGAGCAGTTTTTTCAGGGTATTTTTCATGATTGCAGGGTTTCATCCGGGAGGTAGGGCTTGGAAATCGTTTTCTGTATGATGTTCCCTGTCTGCCCGACGCTTGCTTGAGCAGTCGTGTCCCTGATGTCTCTTGACCCATGCCAGACGCTGCATGCTCAAATCGCAGACAAAGAAAAGCCCGCGATGGGGGGTAGCGGGCTTAAGGTCTTGCTGGGAATTGAGTTAACAATAAACCCGCGAACGTGAAAAAAGCGTGAACTGCCGGATACAATTTACAAACAATTCAAATCAGGGCTCGCCGTCCCAGTAATCGAGGTTTTCCGTGGTCCGCTGGTTGGCAGTGAACACTCGGGTTCCCTGCACTGAAACCATCGCCTGATACTTCCCCGAGTCCGGGTATTCACAGACCTCCGGCGTTTCCCGGGTGCTGATCGACAGGTACTTCAGCGGCGCCTGCGAGGTGTTGATTATCTGATGAGGGTATTCGGAGCCAGCCGGGATAAACACGATGTCACCCGTCCTGATCAACAGCATCTCGCCCGCAACACGCAAACTGCCTTCGCCCTCGATGATCACGAACATCTCTTCCTGCACATGATGAAAGTGATAAGGGCAGGAGCGCTTGCCCGGCGCCACCACGTCAATCGACGCCCCCAGCTTTTGCGCTGCCGTGCCTGTGCCCAGGCGGGCTGCCGAGCTTTCATAGAGAGGTTCACGAACTTCATGTTCGAGTGGAGCCTCATTGAAATTGCGAATCAGACGAGACGCCAGCTCACGTGCGCGTTCATTCATGTCGGTTGAGGCTCGGGGAGTTCAGGAGAGGGTACTTTAGACCAGACGGCGTGATGCGTTGCAGGCAGTTGCCTTGATCAGTAAAAACAGTCCCAGACATTAGCTACAAAAAGCCCCCCGCGCCGCGTGCATCCGTTGCGCAGCTCGGAAACCTATTCGCCTGAAACTCGTCTACACTTCACATCACGATTTGGCCCTTTGCAGAGGACGCACCATGTTTTCAAAACCCGATATTCAACGCGTTCTTGAAACGGCCTTTCTACCGTCAAAGTGCGAGTGCGTCGTCGCGTCGGACGAAACCTTTTCCGTGAAGCTCCTCCACCCCGAGTCAGGTGATATCCAGCTGTATGTAAAGGGGCTGTCCTTGTCCGAGGTAGAGAGCAGCCGATCCATCGCGCGTCTGGTGCTTTCGCTGAGGGAACAGAGAGATCTGATGGGGCTGATGGATTTGTCCATGAGGCGGATGGCGTAGGGGGTGGGGGCGGATTTTGATTGCGATTGTTTGATTGCATTCAGATAGTCGTATCGTTTCCAGGCTTATCGTGGGCATCCGGCCATGTGGCGTCTGATAGCTGCTTTTTTAAACGTCAGAAAACGCAAAGCCCCTGAATTCTGTTCAGAGTTCGGGGGCTTTGCGTTTTATCGAGATGGCGGTGAAGGAGGGGGTTCAAGTAGCCGTAAATGGCGTGGTGCGATCCCAAAGTGTCTATCCTAGGTGGTCCATCACCAAGACAACGACTCAATGCTTTCCTGAGAAACGAACCATGAGACGGGCTTGAGGTTGGATTCCCTCACATAACGAAAGCCGCGGTGCTCGCGGTTTGAATAAACAACATGATGCATAACCATCGGCGCCCGATGACAGGAGTCGCATGTGCGAATGGGTCCTCAAAAATGATGGAAACTGCAATCACGGCACCAGCAGTAATGCCCGTCTTTACCTCAGTTCATACAGCCGCAGAGGCGTTGCCGTTTAGTGAACTATGCTGGAAGAGGTTCGAAAAGCTCACCAGCATGGATTTAGAAAAGGCCTGTACGGCGTTCCTCGCCGGAGGCTGGTGGGCGAGGATTGATATGTTCTAAATCGCCTTTGCAATGTCGGCTGGATTGCGTCGAGTCGCAGGCGTCTCCGCTTGGGCTTGAATCTGCCGGTGGCGCCCGACCGCTATCGGCCAGAAGTAGTCGTTCGAATTCGTCCGTTTCACTCCTTGCCTCGTGAACAAAGACCGTCGTAAAACTCAGAAGGTAGCGCGACAGCTAGCCGGTGACAGGCTACGGCGTTTCTCAAGGTAGTTGTCGCGTCCACCGCGTGCTACGCGACCTTTACCACCACAGTCAGCTCCCTTTCAGGATTCAGATACACCGTCCCTATCGGGTTCCAGTTGCGTGTTTCTCCCGTCCA